>CALGWE010000386.1:0-3498 GCA_937935915.1 uncultured Clostridia bacterium | reverse complement strand
CAATTAATTTAATGCTAACTTTATTGACTAAGATACTGAAGGGAGAAAAAAGCTGTGCAGATAAGGTATAAAGATCATGTAATTAAATGGAGCTTGCTAGCAATCTCTTCTTTAACAATTATTATACTAGTGTGGATTATAGGTTACATTTTTTTTAAAGGATTGAGATATATTCATTTAAGTGAGCTTGTGGCACCTATTGTAGCAACGCTTTATATGGTTAGCATAAGTATACTTATAGCAGGGCCTATTGGCATTGGGGCTGCAGTTTACTTAAATGAATATGCCAAAAAGGGAAGATGGGTGGAATTGGTGCGTTTTGCCACAGAAACATTAGCCTCAGTACCTTCTATTTTATTTGGGCTTTTTGGCATGATGTTTTTTCTAACATACTGTAAACTAGGTTTTTCAATTTTAGCAGGAGCCTTAACTGTAGCACTTATGATACTACCTATTATTGTAAAGACAACAGAGGAAGCACTAAAAACGGTACCTATAGCTTTAAGAGAAGGCTCATTAGCATTAGGGGCAAATCGATTTACAACTATTTTAAAGGTTGTATTTCCTAGAGCATTACCTGGAATCTTAACTGGAATTGTATTGGGAATAGGAAGAATTGTAGGTGAGACAGCAGCAGTTTATTTAACCGCAGGTACTATGTTTAAATTACCTACAACACCTATGGAGTCGGGGAGAACACTTTCCGTGCATCTATATCTTTTAGCAAAAGAGGGGATTTCTTTTGACGAAGCTTATGCCTCAGCAGTTGTATTGCTCATTACCATTTTGTTACTGAATTTATTGACTTATTTTATAGGGCATAAGTTGCACAAAGTGAAATGATAAAAAAGGAGGATTTTATGTGTAGCATAATGGAGATTAAAGACCTTTCATTCTATTATGGAGATTTTAAAGCAGTTAAAAATGTTAATTTAAACATTAATGAAAATGAAGTACTTGCATTTATTGGGCCATCAGGTTGTGGAAAATCAACGCTTCTACGTATTTTTAATAGAATGTGTGATTTAGCTGAGGCGCCTAAAGTAGAAGGAAGCATTAAATTTAAGAATCAAGAAATTTTTAATATGGATCCTATAGAACTTCGAAAAAAAGTTGGCATGGTATTTCAAAAGCCTAATGTATTTCCAATGAGTATTTACAATAATATTGCTTATGGACCACGCGTACAAGGGATTAAAAATAAAACGGCACTAGATAATATTGTAAGGGAGAGTTTAGAAAAAGCAGCTATTTGGGATGAAGTGAAAAATAACCTACATAAGAGTGCCCTAGGATTATCAGGAGGACAACAACAAAGAATTTGTATTGCACGAGCTATTGCAATGCAGCCAGAGATTTTACTTATGGATGAACCAACCTCAGCACTAGACCCAATTTCTACAGCAAAAGTAGAAGACCTGATTAATGAGCTTAAATCACAGTATACAATTGTTGTTGTAACCCATAATATGCAGCAAGCAGCTAGAATTTCAGATCGTACAGCATTTTTCTTATTAGGAGAACTTATTGAAGTAGATCGTACAGAAAAGATTTTTAACTTACCTTCACAAAAGAGGACAGAGGATTATATTACTGGGCGTTTTGGTTAATAGGGGGAAAAGTGATGACAAATAGAAAACTTTATGACGAAAAATTAAGTGCTTTAAATAGAAGTCTTATTGAAATGGAAAAAGTAGTAGAAGAACTTATTGAGCAGACTATTGATGCATTAATAACAGGAGACGAAGGGCTGGCAAGAACAACTATTAAGCAAGATGATATTATTGATTTTAAACAACTATATATTGAGAAAGAATGCGCAAGATTAATTGCTCAGGAGCAACCTATTGCAAGTGACTTACACTTTATTTTATCAGTTGTAAAAATTGTAACGGATATTGAGAGAATTGCTGATCAATGTAGTGATATTTGTCAGTATAGTATTAAGCTTCAGGATAAAACATGGAGTAGTCAAATAAACTATCAACGTCATATTGAACGTATGGCAGTAATGACAAAGGAGATGCTTACAAAAGCGTTAGATAGCCTTGTGGAAAAAAATGTAGAAACAATAAGAGAAATTTGTAGGTCAGATGACCAAATAGATGATTGTTTTCGTAAGGTGTGGCAAGAACTAAGTGAAGAAATGACACGTGATAGTCAGTTTATACAAAGTGGTATGCATTATATTATGATTATTAAATATCTAGAAAGAATTGCAGACCATACTACGAATATTGCTGAATGGATTTACTATAGTTTAACTGGTGACTATATTATTCATGTTATTGATGAAAAGTCATAAGAAATAAAGGTGTTATTGGGTGACAAGTAGATATAAACAAATAAGGATCACGAAATTATTTTAATTCGTGATTCTTATTTGTTATTGACGTTGAAGCGCAATAAGCTCATCTGAATTAAGATTTACTTGTTTCGCGTAACTTAAGATATCCTGCATTGAAGCTGTAAGTTCTTCTAAAGTTGCGGTGATATGTTCCATATTTGCACAGGTCTCTTCACTGCCTTTATAAGCCTCATTGGTTGATACCTTAACAAGATTAATTTCATTTTCTAAACTAGCAGTAAGTGTTTGGGATTCACTAATTTTTCTAGTCATATCATTTTGTAAGTTAAACATTTTATCAAAATCACTTTGAGTATGTGATAAAAGATTAAGATTGTCTTTGACGATTTGCTCAGTTGCATTAAGTGCATTTAAGGATTCGTCTGCGTGGATATTTACCTTATTTAAAATTGTATTAATAAAGTCGGCAGATTTATTTGATTGCTCCGCAAGTTTTTTGATTTCAGAAGCTACTACAACGAAACCTTTACCAGATTCACCAGCACGAGCAGCTTCGATAGACGCATTAAGTGCAATTAAATTAGTCTGTTCTGATACATCGTTAATAATTTTTAAAGCAGAAGAAATTTCTTCAGTACTGTCTAGTAGTGTGCTAAATAATGCTTTAGAATGATTACTAGAAGTGCTAATTTCCTCAATTTTAGAGACAAGATTATTAATATTTTGCTGATTGGTCATAGCCACTTTTCCGATTTCTTCTGTTATAGAAGTAAGTTCTTGAGACTTCTTGGTAGTTGCTTCGATACTTACCATCATATTATCTGTTGCAGCGCTACTATCTAAAACTTTCTTAGCCATACTTCTTGAATCTTCGCTTACAGAGATACTACGTGCATTAATTTCTGAAATGGCAAGATTGCCTTGATCAATACGTTCATAAAGTTCCTCTAAGGCGTTATTAATTTTATTAGATTTCTCAACCATTTCATTAAATAGCGTTTCAATATTTTCATGTTGTGAAACAGATTTATTAAATACTGTATTAAATTTTTTAGTTACACTTATAAATAAAATCCCAATAATACTAAATTGAAGTGCATAACAAATGGATGTGTAAGCTGACTCTGAGAAATTAGCAACTATACTATAACCAGACTCATTCAGGATAGGAATGAGATAGGTGGCTATTA
>CALGWE010000385.1:0-2720 GCA_937935915.1 uncultured Clostridia bacterium | reverse complement strand
AAGTATTTTTAATTCAGTTTTTAAATATTGCAGGAACAGGTCCAATTTTTGGGGCGATTAGTGGTGCATTATTTGGACCAGTAGCCTTTTTATGGATCACTTTTGGAACCATCTTTGCAGGTGGGGTACATGATTATTTATCAGGTGTAATTTCTATGAAACATGATGGGACATCTGTTTCAGAATTAGTAGGTCTATATCTCGGAAATAAAATGAAAATCATTATGAGGATTTTCTCTGTAATACTTTTAATCCTTGTAGGAACTGTATTTGTAAGTTCACCAGCAGGATTATTGTCTAATATGACAGGTAAATCAATGGCCTTTTGGACAACACTTATTATTGTGTATTACATTGTAGCCACTATTTTGCCTGTAGATAAATTAATTGGTAAGATTTATCCTTTATTTGGAGCAGCACTTTTAGCTATGGCAGTAGGATTATGTGGTGCAATGATTATTGGTCACGTAAATGGCACTATGCCAATGATGGAATTAACACTTAAAAATTTACATCCATCAGGATTAAATGTATTTCCATTTTTATTTACAACAATTGCTTGTGGTGCATTAAGTGGTTTCCATGCCACACAATCACCTATGATGGCACGTTGTGTAAGACGTGAAAGCGAAAGTAAACGTATTTTTTATGGTTCAATGGTTGTAGAAGGTATCGTTGCTTTAATCTGGTGTGCAGTAACAATTGCATTTTTTGGTGAAACTTCAGCTATTGGTGAAGCATTAACTGCTGGAGGCGGTGCTTCGGGAGTTGTAAATATTATTTCTAAAGGACTCTTAGGAAAAGTGGGAGCAATACTTGCAGTATTAGGCGTTGTAGCTTGCCCTATTACAAGTGGTGATACAGCTTTTAGAAGTGCAAGACTTACTATTGCAGATGCCTTTAAGATTAAACAAGAAGGTTTAAAAAATCGCTTTGTTTTAGCAGTTCCTTTATTTGTAATTTGTATTGGGCTTACTCAAATTGATTTCAATATTATTTGGCGTTATTTTGCATGGTCTAATCAAACTTTAGCAACAATCTTCTTATGGACAGGTTCAGCATTTTTAATCAAAAATAAAAAGAATCATTGGATTACTACAATTCCAGCCACATTCATGAGTTATGTTGTTACTGCATATATTTTACAAGCTTCAGAAGGATTCGGTTTAAACTCTACAGTATCTAATATGGCTGGTATTATTGGAGCTGCATGTATTTTTGGTTTCTTTATGAAAAAAGTAAAACAAGCACATGAATAATTCATAATTTAAATAAGCTTAGTATAAGTTAAGTAAAAGTTCTAAGGTATATATAAGAAGGCTCATTAGGGAAAGAAGATTCCTAGTGAGCCTTTTCGTTATAACTGAGCTAATAACTCTTTTAAAAGCTTTAGCCCTTTTTCATATTCAGATAAAGGATGGGCAGAAATAAGGGAGAGGCGAATAGCATTTGGAATAGGTGTATTAACCACTACAAAGCGATCAGCAGAATAAACTTGAAGCCCCTTTTCATAAGCTTGTTTCTCAAATAAAGCAGGGTGCAAATCTTTAGGTAAGGTAAGCCAACGAATAGGGCTATAAATATTCCCCTTAGTTTCTAAGTTAGGACAGATTTTATCAAATAATAGATTACGTTCTTCTAATTCCTGGGTGCGTAGGGTGCGTATTTGGGTAAAATGGTCTGAGAGCAACAAACGTGTGAAAAGTTGGGTCATAAGGGCTGGTGAGGTAATATGCATAGCATAGAGACATTCCCAGATTGGTGTATAAAACTGGGTTGGCACATGCATAATCGCAAGTCTAAGACCTGGAGATAAAATTTTAGAAACACTGGAAATAAAAATGCCATATTCAGGTGCAAAAGAAGTAATAGGTGGCAGTGGCTTAGGTGAAAATAAAGTATAAATCGCATCTTCTATAACAGGGAGATGATATTTTGTGCAAAATTCACCAATAAACTGACGTGTCTTTAAATCCATTATCTCAGAGGTAGGATTATTGGCATCAGGGATGAAATAAAAGCCTTTGATATTATGATTTCTGTAGACATAATCTAGGGAATCAGAGGTGATTTTCCCATCAAAAAGTGGAAGAGGAAGAAGCTGTATACCGAGAATTTTAGCAGCAACTTTAAGGCCAGGATAAATAAGAGGTGTAGTAGCTATGCGATCACCTTTGTTAAATAAAGCAGCTAGTGTAGTAAAGATACCATTTTGAGAACCGTTACAATAAACGATTTGAGCTTTATTTGGCATTAAACCAAAGTAATTTAGCCATTTACAGGCTGCTTTAAGCTGAAGGTCGTCATAATCTACAGTGCCATATTGAAGGAGCTTATAGAAATCAGGTTCACAGGTCATTTGGCTTAAATAGTTAGAAACAAGCGCATTAATATCTGGATTAGGTAATATAGCGCCCATTTCTATAAGGTGTTTGCTTGGTGTATTGAGAAGAAGTAGTTTCTTGGAAGCGGCATCAGAAGCAACATAGGTGCCTTTACCGACAGTGCTACAGATAATGCCGCTTTGTTCACATAGCTTGAAGGCTCTAGTAATTGTACTAAGATTAATATCTAAGTAGTCAGCAAGCTCTCTTTGGGGTGGCAATTTAGTGCCAGGAATAAGCTTACCGTTTAGGATATCTTCTTTTAACTGAGTGGCAAGTTCAATATAAATGGGTGTATTTGTTTTCTTAAGGCATGGTTTCCAACTCATAGGATAG
>CALGWE010000384.1:0-27562 GCA_937935915.1 uncultured Clostridia bacterium | reverse complement strand
CAAGCTTTATATCTCTATTTGTATCCTTCAATCTAATTATTATACTATAATTTTTAGAATTTTCCACTTAATTAAACTAAAAATAGAAGTTAAAGTATTAACTTCTATAATACATTAACTTCTATTTTTATATGCCTATTATTTTAAATTAGTTTCTTTACAAATATCTGATACCTTGTTAGCTGTTTCTGTTACAGACTTAAATGCATTATTTAACTGTATAGCCGCCTCTGATTGCTCAGTAGCAATATGAGTAGATTGATTAATACTTTCTTTTACTTCATTTAAAGATTTTACAATCTCATTTAAGTTTTCATTAATTTTCTTAGCTGCTTCTTCGCTCATCTTAGAGAATTTACCCATTTCATCTGATACTACAGCGAATCCTCTTCCAGCTTGTCCAGCTCTAGCTGATTCAATAGAAGCGTTTAGTGCAAGGATACTTGAGTAATTTGCATTACGCTGAATTTGTGATACAACGCTAGTTGCCTCCTCTACTTGCGCTCTTGCTAAATCAGTAATCTTTTGAACTTGCTCCATATTCTCTACTAAGTTCTCAATACCTTGTTTCATTGTATCAATTGATTGTTCTGTTTCTGAAATTGAACTTGTTAAATTATCAGTGCTTTCAATAATCTTTTCTATCTTTTCAGTTGAAACAACATATGTCACAGCACCTACTACTTCTCTCCCGTCAAAAACAGGTATAATTTTCCCCTCAAAGGCTACTCCAAAAGCTTCTTTAGGCACTTTATTATAGCTTTCTTTACCTGTTCTTAATACTTTAAAAATATCATCATTTGGGTCTTTTATTTGATATCCCACAGAAAAATCAAATTCCATTTCCTTTGCTTTAAAAAATGCTTCTACTATCCCCTCTTTATTCCAAACACAAATAGCTGCATCTGTATCTATCATTTTTCCAATAAATGGTACCCATTCAACAATTTCTTGTAATTTTTTATTCATAAATACCCCTTTATGACAAATTTTTCCTTTTTATATATTTTATTACAATTTATGGCATAGGTCAAGTTTTTAGAATTAAAAAATAGTCATCCCATAGATGACTATTTTAAAACTTATTAATTAACACTTACACCTGTATAGTAATATTTTAGTATTTGGTCATATGAAAATCCAGCTTGTGCCATTCCTTTTGCACCACTTTGTGACATCCCTACACCATGTCCAAAACCTTGGCCATAAATTGTAATATCACCCCAAACTGTTTCTTGATTATTACTTACCACTTCTTGTACTGGCATACTAGTTGTTGTTAAATTACTGAGTCTTGTTGCTGATTGTACTGTAAATTCATTAGCTAATATACCCATATTAGTAGCTGTCATAACCATTAAATTTTTGCTTGGTAATGTGCCTTTGCCATTTGCTGAAATAACCGTTACTTCATTAGTTACTGGCCCCGTAGCTACTGTATTATTATTTATCTCTCCTGAGAAGCTAAATAATCTGCTTTTTAATGAACCACCGTCACTACTGCTAAAGAAACTACGTATCTTTTCATCCTTTACAGTATAAGTTCCACTTGTTCCTAATATGTTCAGCTCTTGCACGCGTCCTGAACTTGTACGACTTACAATTTGTACGCCTTTTGCACTACCAATATTGGCCCCATTATTTGCAAGGCATTTATTAATTTCACTTAAAGTAATTGTACGTGTCCAAGGTTTTTGTGAGGGCTCTGTCTCATAAGTATCTTTAACTGATTTTAAATAAGCCACATCACTTCCCCATACATTTTTGGCATCCTCTGTAGTACCACCACTTGTTGAAAAGTATACAGCTTCTGCTACATTTCCATTATAACGAATAACTTGTCCTTTTGTCTCATTAACGGCTTTATTGGTAGCAGCTGTTTCTGCTAGATATCCACCATATACCTGTGTTGTCGTTGTATCAATTACATTATAACCACTGTTAATAAAGCGATTGTACTGAAAGATAGCTATAGATCTTGCTGCTACAGCTTGTGCTTTTAATGCTTCTTCAGGCCATGATGATGGCATTTCTTTCGGCACTACCCCAAATAAATATTCTTCTATATCCACAATATTATACGGTGTAAGCCCTGATGTCCCACCCATACCAATGGCACCACGATACTTCTTATTATTCTTCACTGTTGTAAGTGATAGATTAGTGGCAGCATCATAACCTCTCATTACAAGAGGTCTCTCATCTTCATTACTCACTAAAAGTAATTCGCCTAAATTATTGTAAATGGCAATACTTCTTTTAAAACTTTGACCTCTACTTAAACCACCTTCATCATTTGTTGTGTAAACAGCATAAGTTGAGGACTTAATATAAACTGGTACTGCACCATTTCCATGGTTTATAGCATATTGTTTTGCCTCATTAAAGTTATCAAATACTACGCCTAAATCATATAAATTTTCTTTATTTAAACGCACTGTTATTTGATTTGCATTTAAAACACCTTCTAATTCAAATCCATTTTCATCATAATATCCAATCTGCATATTAGAATCACTAGATAAGTTAACACTTGCTACGTTTTTATAAACTGATTCTAAGCCTACCTTGATTATCTCTGGGGTCTTAGAATAAGCCAATGTATAAAAACAGCAAACAATCATAAAACCTATTAAACTTACTAGGCTTTTCTTTCGTGCTGCTCGCATTGTCTTGTACTCTCCTCCTCTTGTATAATAAACTCAATTGCTGATTTTATTATATAGAAATGTTTACCAAAAATCTACAACTTATGCTAATCTACTTATTTAAAGGTCTCTTAAAATTCTACACGTTTGTTATTATGTCATTTTTTTATTTAAAATATCCATGTATTACTTTACGCCATACCACTTACTAATAAATTCACAATTAAAAAGCCAGATATAGCAATATGATCCATACATTTTTACAAATGCATTGTATGCACACTACTAATATCTGGCAACTATTTTAATAAATTTATTTTCAATAAATTCATACTATAATTATTCTACTTCTTGTTCTGATAAGAATTTGATAAGTGCTTCTACAGCTTCTTTCTCATCTTCACCTTCAGCTCTAATTTCGATTTCTTGACCTTTGATTGCACCAAGTGACATCATACCCATAATACTTTTTGCGTTAACTTGTTTTTCATTAACGATTACTGCAATATGACTTTCATATTTACTTGCAATTTGAACAAATAATGCGGCAGGTCTAGCCTCTAACCCATTTTTTAATTCTAATTTAAGTACTTCTTTAATCATTTTACATTTCCTCCTCTGGTTTCCCTTAATTGTTCCGCGATTTCGCTTATTTTTTTGAGTCTATGATTAACCCCTGACTTTCCTACAGGTGGATTAAGTAATTCACCTAATTCCTTCAATGTACTACTTGGATACTCCAGTCTATAAGTAGCTACTTGCTGTAAGTTCTCAGGTAATGCCGAAATGCCGATGGTGTTTTGCACATATTCTATATCTTGCATCTGCCTTACAGCCGCTGATACAGTTTTTTTGAGATTTGCGGTCTCGCAGTTTACGATGCGATTCACATTATTTCTCACTTCTTTGACTATGCGCACATTTTCAAGCTCCATAAGAGCAATGTGTGCACCCATAATGTTTAATAAATCTACAATTTGTGTACCTTCTTTTAAGTATAAAACATAGTTGTTTTTACGTGGTACAACCTTTGGTTCCATCTCTAAAAGAGTCATCACCTCTTGTAGAAATTCTGCATGCCTTATGGATGGATTTACAAATTCTAAATGATATCCTTTTTCCGGATCACTTACTGAACCTGCTCCTAAAAAAGCACCTCTTAGGTATGCTCTTTTACAACATATACTCTGAATAACGGTCAAATCTACATAATCTCTCAATATAGTTTTTCCTTGTTCTTCTTTCAGTAATGTTGTTGCTCGCAATATTTTTTCCGCCGCTTCTGAATCGTTAAGCTTTAGTACATATATTTGCTTTTTATGAAATTTTTTATTTTCCTTAAGAACTACCTCAGTATTAATATTAAAAGTTTTTTTTACCATTGTAAAGTATTTTCTTGCAATGGCTGCATTTTCAGTTTGAAACTTAATTGAAAATTGCTGACTTTCGTATTTTATATCTCCCGCCATAATGAGCATTGCTGCAATCTCTGCAATCATACAATGTCTAGCACCTAATGGTACACATGTGAGCTCTTTTTTTACATTGGAGGAAAAAGACATATTATTCACCTCATCTTATGTAATTTTAGTGAGTGCTGATTCAAATATACATTGGGCTAATTTCATTGAGTCATGTCTGACAAGCCCCTTCTTTTCATTAATGGATACAAGTGGTGCATCTATTCTTTGAATACGAGTCCAGACTTCATGCTCTTCGTCTACTTTTAAAACCTTGGCTCCATCGTCATTATATTGCTTCAAATATTTTTCAGGTATAGAGGCATTATTGGCAATTACAACATTAATAATACCTTTTCCCACATAATTTTCTAAAATCATTACATGATCTTCTAAACTTAAGTGAGTTGTTTCACCTGGTTGTGTCATTACATTCGCTACATAAATCTTATCAGCTTTAGACTTTGCAACTTGCTTAGTAACTTTCTCTACTAATAAATTAGAAATAATACTTGTATAAAGACTGCCTGGCCCAAATATAATAAGGTCAGCTTCTTCAATTGCTGTCATTACTTCTTCTGCAGGCTTTGGATTTCTTGGCTCAAGAAAAATTTCTTTTATATCTAAAAGTTTTTCTTTACTATAGTCTACTATCTGCGTTTCTCCTATCACCTTTTCTCCATCTTCAAAAATAGCTTCTAAATGAACATCTTCATATGTTACAGGTAATACTTTACCTGTAATGGCTAAAACATTACTTGTCACCTTTACAGCCTCTTCAAAGCTACCTGTAATTTCTGTAAGAGCCGCTAAAAACAAATTTCCAAAGCTTTGTCCGCATAAGCCACCCTCTTTGAAGCGGTGTTGTAATAACTTCTCCATAATAGGTTCTGTATTCGCAAGTGCTACGAGGCAATTGCGAATATCCCCAGGTGGAATCATTCCCATCTCTTGTCTAAGTTTTCCTGAGCCACCACCATTATCTGATACGGTCACCACTGCTGTGATATGAGAAGTATATTTCTTTATACCTTTAAGCATGGTTGATAATCCTGTACCGCCACCTATTACAACAACCTTTAAATCTTGCTGCCTTATTTTCATGGTTTATTTTCCTCTTTTACTATCCTTTTCTATATCTCTATGCTGTCTAAGTACAGTATGCCCCTGTTTTTGTAAAAATTCATAAAGGGCATTTGCAATTGTTACAGAACGATGTTTACCACCTGTACAACCGATTGCAATAACCACTTGATTTTTACCTTCTTGTTTATAATTTGGAATTAAGAAGTCAATCATATCTTCTAATTTAGTTAAAAACTTTTGTGTCACATCAAAACTTAATACATAGTCTCTCACAATAGCATCATTGCCTGTATAAGGACGCATTTCTGGGTTATAGTATGGGTTTGGCGCGAAACGCACATCAAACACCAAATCCGCATCAATTGGTATACCATATTTAAATCCGAAAGATACAATTGTCACCATAAGGCTATTAAAATCTTTTTTCTCACTATAAATTTTAAAGAGTACTTCTTTTGTATCTTTAGGTAACATATATGATGTATCAATGATATGATTCGCTTTTTCCTTAATCTCACTTAAAATTTTTCTTTCTTTTTCAATACCTTCTTCTATTCTTTCACTTCTAGCTAATGGATGTAGTCTTCTTGTTTCTTTAAAACGTTTAATCAGTTCTGCATCGCTACAATCAAAGAATAAAATCTCATAAGTATGACCTAATTCTACTAGTTCATTTAAGCTACTGAATAAATCTGCAAACAAACTGCCACCACGTATATCTATGCCTAATACCACTTTATCTAGTTTACCTTGTTGCGCTGCAATAAGTTCTGCGAAGCTTTTAATAAGGGTTGGTGGAAGGTTATCCACACAATAATATCCCATATCTTCAAAAAAGTTAATGGCGCTACTTTTGCCAGCACCTGACATTCCAGTTACAATAATAAAGTTCATAGTAGCCTCCTTAGTACTTGTCATTTTAATTCTTAATAATTTTTACTTCCGTCTCTAAGTATACACCAAATTTGCTTTGTACTGTATTTTGTACATGTTTAATTAATTTCATAAGGTCTTCAAATGTTGCACCGCCTTCATTGACTACAAAACCACAGTGTTTATCAGATACAGCAGCCCCACCTATACGGAAGCCTCTAAGACCACTATCTTCAATAAGTTTACCAGCATAAAGTTGAACTTCTCCTTCTTTAGGTACTGGTCTTTTAAAAGTACTTCCTGCACTTGGTTTATCAAGTGGTTGTTTGTCTCTTCGACGTCCATTAAAATCTTTAATAGCTGCTAAAATTTCTTCTTTATTACCTTTTTCTAAGTCTAATGTTGCTTCTAATACAACGAGCCCTTCTTTTTGAACGATACTTTTACGGTAACCAAGTTCTAATGCTTCTTTGCTTAATTCATAAATCTTACCATCTTGATCCATAACCTTCGCACTTACAATCACATCTTTGATTTCGCCGCCATATGCACCTGCATTCATTGTTACTGCGCCGCCTAATGTGCCTGGAATACCATGAGCAAATTCAAATCCTGTAAGTTCTTCATCTGCTGCTTTTGTAGCAATTTTTGAAAGGAGTGCTCCTGCCTGTGCTTTTACTGTGCCATCTTCAACCACTATATCTGATAAATTTTTATAGATTTGAATAATAACACCACGGAATCCTAAGTCATCCACAAGTAAATTACTACCATTACCAATGATATAATATGGTACTTTATTTTCTTTGCATGTTGCTACAACATATTGAACTTCTTCAATTGTGTTAGGCTTTACAAGAATATCTGCTGGTCCACCTACTCTAAATGTTGTATATTTTTTCATTGGTTCATTTATTAATATATTTTCTTTTAATATCTTTTGAGATAAAATTTCTGTAATTAAATTTATGTCCATTTTTTCAACTCCTTGCGTAAAGTTTTAGGTATTACGCCTTATTCTATTTAATAATATACAATATTTTCATTTATAATGATAGTATTTTTACCCGGCATTCTTATACCCAAAACTTTCCACCTCCCTTGCAACAACCAACTTTTACTAAAGTCTAAAAACTGCTTTACTACCAGTAGGTCCCGTTGTTACTTCTAAACCTACAGGTATTTGTTCTCTTAATTCTCTTACGTGAGAAATAATACCTATAAGCCTTCCTGTATCTTGAATATTTAATAACACCTTAATAGCCATTTCAAGTGCTTCCTCATCTAAACTTCCAAAGCCTTCATCAATAAATAAAGTATCTAGTGGTGTAGCCCCTGCCAGTCTTTGAATGACTTCTGAAAGACCTAATGCTAATGCTAATGCTGCCATGAAACTTTCTCCTCCTGAAAGTGTATTTACAGGTCTTGTCTCATTACTATAATAATCTTTAATGCCAATATCTAATCCTACTTGCGCATTGGCTCTTGATAAATCATCTGTACGATAAAGCTCGTAGCGATTCAATGTCATTGGCTTAAGCTTTTTATTGGCACTTACTAATACTTCTTCAAAAATACTACTTTGAATATAACGTTCAAAAGAAAGTCCTTTAGGATTTTTACCTTTTGCTACTGTACTAATTTTCTCTAAAATACGTTGACGTTTTAAGAGAGCCGTTGTTGCACCATAAATTTCTTTTAAGTTTTCTATGATTCTTTCATGAGTTTGTAAATATTGTTCTAATTTCGTCTTTTCTACATTAAGGCTAGTATTTTCAGCAAGTACTTTTTCATTAGTTTCTTTAGCTTTTTTCAAGTCTTCTTGTTTAAATTCCTTTGTTTTCTCTTGAAGTGCTTTGTATTTTTCTTTAGAAACAACTTGATCATGAGTATATGTTTCTACTTGTTTTTTGCCATCTTCAATTTCTAGATCACTTAGCTTACTTGCCTTATAAGCTTCCTTATCCTCAAATCCAGCCGCTAAAATAGCTCCATTTAAAGTTTCTTTTTGCTTAGTACCTTGCTTTTTAAGTTCTTCTAAATGTTTTTTAGTTTCTTCTAACCTAGCTGTATTCTTAGCTTGTTTATTACGTAAATCTTCTACTTCTTGTCCTAATTCTTTATAAACCTTTTCCTTTAATTCATATTCTCTTTTTAAGACTTCTATTTTCTTTTCTAGAGCTTCTTGATTACGTAATGCTTCTGGAACATCTTTTTCAACAGATTTTATAGCAGCTTTTTGTTCATTTAAATCTAATTTTGCCTTTTCAATAAAATTCTTTCCATTTTCTTTGCGTTCTTCAGCTTCTTTAAGTTTCTTATTATCTTCTTCTAAACTTTTCTCTAGCTCCTCTAGTCTACTGAGCTTACTTTTTAAAATCTCAATATCGTTATCTAACTTTTGTTTTGATTCCTCTGTAATATTACCTTTTTCTTTTAGTTTTTCATTATAGCCATCTATTTGATTTTTTACTTCTGTGCATTTTGCTTCTTGTGCAGCACTTTCTTGCTTTAACTTAGCGAGCCTTGCTTCAGCTTGTTTTTTAGCTGTTTCTATTTTTTCAAGTTCCTCTTTAGTTACATGATTATCTGTTAAAACAGCTTTTTTAGGATGATGCAAGGAACCACATACAGGGCAAGGACTATTTTCATCTAAGGCTTGTGCGAGTTCTGCTGCTTGGCCATTAAACCATATACTAAAAGCATTTCTATATTCACTCTCACACGCATTATAAACCTTATCTTGTGCCTCTATCTCTTTATACATTCCCTGTAAATTATTAAATAGCAGCTTAGCTTCATGTTCTCTACTTGCTCTTTCTTTCATAAGCTTTAATACATCTTCCATTTCTCTCTGGAGCATATACAGTTCGGTAGACTTTTTCTGTAGCTGTGATTTTTCTTTAACCTCTTCTTGTTTATCCTTTATTTGTGTTTTAACAGCTTCTACTGTTTCCTCTAGTTTTTTATACCCTCTCTCATATTTATCAAGCTGCTGCTTTAAGTCACTTTCTCGTTTATAAGCTTCATTAAGTTCTAAAACCTTTGGTACATAAGTTTCTAAAACATTGACGTCTTTTCTAAGTTCTGCCGCTTCATCTATTAATTTTTCGTTAAGCTTTAGTTCTTCTTCCTTCGCTTTTAAATGTTCTTCTGTCGCTTTTAGCTCTTCTTCATATTTTTCTTGATCTTTTTGTTTAGCAAAAACTTCCTCTGCAAGTTTCATAACGACTTCTTCGAGAGGTATAATACCTTTTGCTTTTTCAGCTAAATCTACTTTTGTTTTTAAAGCTTTAAATCCTGCTTCTTGTTCTTTTAAAAACTCTAAGTGTTCTTCTAGTTTAAGCTTTTCTGCTGTATCATTGGCCATTTGTGTTAGCCTTGCAAGTTCTTCCTGTGCTTTAGTAATAGCCTCGCCTACCTCTAAAAGCTTAGCTTCTATCTTTTCCTTTTCATTATGCTTTGTCTTGCAGATTGTTTCTAAAATCTCACATACTTCTGGCGCATTATAAATAACCTTTGTCTGCATATAAGTATTTAGCATTTCATGATCATTTGGTGCTATAGTATCCATAATCGCCTTATAATTGGCTTCTTGATCATGTAATTCATCTTTAGCATTTGCTGAAAGTCTGTCTAATGCCTTTTCTACATTTTGATAAATGCCTGTTTCAAAAATATCTTGGAGAATCTGTTGTCTCTCCTTACTACTTACAGTAAGTAGCTCTCTAAACTTATTTTGTGCAATCATAATGACTTGTCTAAATTGCCCAATATTAAAATGAAGCAGCTTATTAATCTGCTCACCAGCTTCATTGTATTTAGAGGTAATAATCTTATATTCTCCATCTTCTTTTTTATAAAGTTCTACCTCTGCTGGCACTTTAATCAGTTTATCACTTTTCCCTTTTTTAGGGGCACGTTCATACTGAGGACGTCTTATAATGCGATATTCTTCATTACGGAGTTTAAAGAATAATTCTACCTCTGTAATAACGCCTTCTTCTGCAAATTTACTACGCATATTTTCACCGCTACGTTCTCCTCCATTGGTTTCACCATAAAGGGCATAACATATGGCATCTAAAATCGTTGTCTTTCCACCACCTGTAGGTCCATAAATAAGAAACATATTGGCATCTTCTAACTGCGTAAAGTCTATAATTTGCTCACCACCATAAGGACCAAAAGCAGTCATCTTAAGTAATTTAGGCCTCATCTTTACCCTCCTCTATTTCTTTAACAATTTCTTCTATCATTTCAATTTCATCTGCTTCAAAGTCTGTCTCACCTATGAAATTTAAAAATTCCATAAAGACTTCTGTAATTGTACGCTCCTTAGTCTTTAAGAAGTCTGTATTAGACTGCGCATCCTCTTGTGTATCACTACTACCTTTTCCTTCTTCCAGAGTCCATTCGCTCCCTAAAATATGTGGATAAATATGTCTTAGTCTCGCTGTGACATCTTGTACATAGTTTCCAGTTAACTTGGCATATACATAATCCTCCTTATGTGCATCCTTCTCAGAAAGTGCAATAATTTCCTCCACACTTCCTTTTAATACACGTACATCGCGAAGTACCTTAAAGCTTTTTTCGTGGGTCTCTATATCACCACTTTGATGAATATCTAAAAGCACATACCCTTTAGGCTGATTTGCTTCCGAAATAGAATACTTCAGTAATGAACCACTATAACGGATATAGTCTCTTCCCATAGCTTGTCTTTTATGAAGGTGTCCTAAAGCTGTATAAGTAAAGTCTTTAAAATGCTCTGCACTTACAAGTTCAGCCCCTCCTACTACACTTAGTCTTCTTTCTGAATCAGAAACTTCACCTCCTGTTACAAAGGCATGGGCCACCACAATACTAGGATTTCCTGTTTGCTCTTTTTTCATTTCACCTACTAAATAAGCCATGGCATCGTCATGTCTTTTAATCGTTTCATCCCCTGCAATCTCCCTTACTTTAGATGGCTCTATATAAGGTACTAAAAATACATCAATACATTCTTCGCCCACTGTAACTTGTAGTTTCTCATAACCTTTAGGGCTTTTCCCTACAATATAAAGATTTTGACTTTCAAAAAGCTTACTACCAAAATCAATACGTTCCTCACTATCATGATTACCAGCTATAGCGATTGTATAAATCTTATGTTCTAATACAACCTTACTTAAAAAGTCATTAAAGAGCTCTACTGCGCCTTCACTTGGAATACTTTTATCATAAATATCCCCAGCAATAATAAGTACATCTACTTTTTCACGTTCTATGATCTCTAAAATCTGTTCGAGTATATATTTTTGGTCTTCTAGTAATGAAAAACCTCCTAAACTTCTTCCCAAATGCCAATCGGAAGTATGCAAAATTTTCATCTTTATATCTCTCCTAATATTTATTTCTTACATTCATACTATACTATTTTTCCCTATAGCGCTAGAGTTAAGCTTTTTACACAATTTTTTTATTCTAATCTTGTTAAAATTTTTATTTAACCCTTTGGGCATATATGCCGATTGTGGTATAATGAACAATATAAACCTATAAGGAGTAGAAATAGGAGATTACGCCATGATAAGACGTAAAAAAATGGTTGTAAAAAGATATAGCCGTAGACATGAAAAAATTAGACAACGTTTAGTTTACATTATTGTAGCCTCGCTATGTTTATTGGGAATTATTTATCAAAAATTAGGTATCTATAATAATGCTGATAAGCTTGGAAGAGTAGGTTCACTTATCACTGTAAATGATGTCAATATGCATCTTTACACAACTGGTACAGGAGATTTACCTGTTGTATTTACCTCTACTATAGGGCAAACCATGCCTTATGCCGATACCTATGCGCTTCATAGTACACTTGCTAATGAAACTAGTGTTGCTGTATATGATAAACCTGGATACGGTTGGAGTGATTTCACTTCTGCCCCACGCGATATTGATACAATTGTAAATGAAATTCACACTCTAATTGATGAATCTGAACTTGCAAAACCATTTATTTATGTAGCCCATGGCATGGGCTCATTCGAAGCATTACGCTATGCTCAGCTCTATCCTGAAGATGTAGCCGGTATTGTACTTATAGATGGTGCTTCACCTAGTTTTGGTGCTGAATTTAATAACATCATGATTATTGAATCATTTATGATTAATGGGGCACGTAACGTAGGCCTCTTAAGACTTATACAAAATACTGACTATGTAAGTAATTTACTTTGCATGAATAAACAACTTCCTGACCAAGTTAAACTACTTAGTAGGGGTATTAATTTAGAAAAAATATGGAACCGCAATATTATTGCTGAAAAGCTTAAAGTTCCAGAAAATGCTCAACTCATTTTAGACGAAGGCACTATTGGTAATATTCCACTTCGTATTATTACTTCTAAAGCTAGTCCATATAGTAACTGGAGTAGATCTCAAAATTCAATGCGTTCTTTATCAACTGATTTTGCACAATACTACATTAATGGTTCAGTTGACTACATTGAAGATAGCGATGTACCTCAAATACTATCTGTTATCCGTGAACTCAGTGCTTCTATCCTTGAAGCCAGAGACGACTACTAAGAGTTTTACAAGCATATAAACCATTTAAAAATTACATGTTAAGACATAAAAAAGGAGAGTTCTTTAAAAGAACCCTCCTTTTTTAGAGCTTCTATATTGATTTAGACTATCCTCTCTTTGCAAAGGCTATTTTATAAAGTAATAACTTTTTTTGCATCTAACAATATGTCTGCAATCTCTTCCATATTAGTGATACGTCCTACTGCTAATGAACGTTTACCACATACACTATAAACACAAGTGCCACAAGCTAAAAGTTCTACACCACTTGTTTCAAGGCCTTCTAAGATATCTCTAAAATGAGATTCTCTTGTCACAAGCTTTACACCAGAATTGTAAAATATAATAGCATCAGGCTTATCTAAACTTGCTAAAACTTTTCTAAGAAATGTTCCTAATAAAGTTCTACCAACCTCACTATCCCCCTGGCCAAGTGTATCACTATTAATAACAATAACTTCCTTATACACCTTGTCTCCTCCTTCAATAGTCGCTCCTTAATATTAATATATGCGGACTACGAATTTTAGGTGCTAAGATAAATTAATGTTTCTTTTTGAAATAAATTACGATATCTACAATGCCCTTAGCAATAGCAGCCATTAAAAAGACTAAATTCACTACAAATCCGGCAATAGACACGCCTCTATATTCTCTCTTTTTTCCCATCCCCATAGCACCAAGTACAGTACCTACTACAGTAATAGGAAGCCCAATCACAGGCACAATCCAACCTATAGAGCCAAAAATCCCCAAAATTAATGAAGGCCATGCCCCAGGATTCTTTTTCTTACGAATATAAATCTTCCCTTGTGTGGCAATTTCCTCTTCTTCTAATAAATCATCATCCAAACAAGCTGCCAACGTGCTTTGATCTAACAATTCCTCACTCATAATCTCTCTATCTCTATTTCTCATAGAACGCACCTCCATCTTACGTATTCTTAATATATATTGATATACTCAGTTCACAAATAAAATTATACATAAATTAAATAATGAAATTATGTTTAATAACAATAGTATATCCCATTTCCATCCAATTATCTATCTATATTCCCCACAATATTTATACATCTTCTATTCTTCCCTTTATCCCCCCTAAAACATACACCCCTAATAATTTTATCTTGCATTCGAACGAAGTGCTTGCCCAATCTCCATTAGTAATCTTTCCTCTCCCTTCGTCCCATGAGATATCTCTCCCCTAAGTGCATTCACTACGAGCCTTTTTTCTCCCAGTAGTAAGTGTGGATAAGTGGCATATCTAATTTTATCTTGCATTCGAACGAAGTGAGTGCATAGGAAAATTAGATATGCCACTTATCCACAATATCCACGCACCCACAAAAAAAGGCTCTAGCACTTACGCTAGAGCCCATATCTCTTACTAGTTATTTGACGCCTTAACCTGTGTCCAAATACTACTATATGTTCCAATAACATCTGATGGGTCATTGAACATTTCCATTTTTTCACCATTTGTAACTTCTTCACTTGGATAAGCTATCGGATTGTTTTTAATTTCATCATCTAATTGCTCTCTTGCTGCACTAATTGGTGTAGAGTACCCAATTTCTGCAGCATTCATTGCTGCGATTTCTGGTCTGCATAAGAAATTCATATAAGCATATGCATTATCTTTGTTTGTAGCATTCTTTGGCATAACCATTGTATCTACATAGAAGTTAGAACCTTCTTTAGGGATTACAAATTCAAGGTCTGGATTTTCTTGTACCATAACCATTGCATCCCCTGCATAAGCAACCATAAGTGCTGCTTCTTCACTTACCATTTTATTTTTACCTTCATCACCTACGTAAGAAAGTACAAGTGGTGCTTGCTCAATGAGGAGATTCTTAGCTTCTTCTAATTGTTTTTCATCTCTTGTATTCATAGAATAACCAAGCTTTTTAAGTGCTACCATAAGTGAATCTCTTTCACTATCATACATTACGATTTGATCTTTGTATTTTGCATCCCATAAAATGTCCCAGCTATCTACTGGTTCATTTACCATTTTTTTATTGTATACGATTCCTACTGTTCCCCACATATAAGGAATTGAGTACTCATTATTTGGGTCATATTGTAAGTTTTTAAATCTCTCATCAATATTTTCATAGTTAGGTATTTTAGAGAAATCAAGTTTTTCTAAAAGATCCTTATTAATCATTTTCTCAACCATATAATCTGATGGGAAAATAACATCATATGATACATTACCTGGTTCTACTTTTGCATACATTTCTTCATTGTTTGCATATTCAGAGTAAACAACTTTAATTCCTGTTTCTTCTGTAAACATTTTATTTACTGCTGGGTCGATAAATTCTCCCCAGTTATATACAACAACTTGACCATTTGGCGCTGAATTTCCACATCCTGCCACAGCTAATGTCATCATCCCTACGAGGCCTACACTTAAAATCTTTTTCGCTAATTTTTTCATGGCTAATTCCTTTCTTATACAGCACTTTATGCATAGCAAAAACTGCTATGCATAAAGATTATATTCCTATTTCTTTCTCTTTACGACTTGCTCTAATATTACTTACAAGTAATACAATAATAATTGTCGCAAACATAATTGTTGAAATGGCATTGATTGTTGGGTTAACACCTTTTCTTGCCATCGCATAAATCTTAATTGGAAGTGTATCTACACCCGCTCCTGTATTGAAGAAACTTACTACGAAGTCATCAATTGATAATGTAAAAGCAATAAATAATCCAGCTACTACACCTGGCATAATTTCTGGTAAAATAACCTTTTTAAAAGCATACCATGGTGTTGCTCCTAAATCTAAAGCTGCTTCATAAACATTGAAATTCATTTGCTTAAGCTTTGGCATAATTGATAAAATCACATATGGAATACTAAAAGTAATATGTGAAATGATTAATGTTGGTAATCCAAAAGGAATATGAAGCACATTAAAGAGCATCATTAATGAAATACCAATTACAATATCCGGGCTAAGAAGTGGAATATAAGTAATATTGAGCATTAAATTACGTTTATACCCCTTCATTTGATGAATTCCCATAGCTGCAAATGTACCAATGACTGTTGCAATAACTGAAGATACTACTGCAATAATAATTGTATACATGAAACTTTGTTGAATAGTTGTATCATTTGCTAAGCTTTCATACCATCTAAAAGTAAATCCTTTCCAGATAGGAAGCTTAGAATCATTAAATGAAAATACCATAAGTACAGCAACTGGTGCGTACATTACAAGTAAAATTAAGGCGACATAGAAACGCTTAATAAATTTAATCATTAGAATAAGCCTCCCTCTTCGTCTAAAGTACCTTTACGTGACATAAAGGCTAATGTTATAAGTACAATAATCATCAGAATCATAGAAACTGCAGAACCAAATCCTAAGTCTCCTGTTCTTGTGAATTGCTCTTCAATAATGTTACCAATGAGCATTACTTTTCCACCACCTAATAAACGTGTAATAAGGAATGTTGTAAGTGCTGGCATAAATACCATGATAATCCCCGTTACAACTCCTGGCATACTAAGTGGTAAAATAACTGTTCTAAATGTTGTGATACTATTTGCACCAAGGTCATGTGCTGCTTCGATAAGACCTTTATCAATCTTTGCAAGTGCATTATAAATAGGTAATACCATAAATGGGAAGAAATTATATACCATCCCAAAGATTACCCCACCATCTCCATAAAGGAATTTCACTGTTGGTAAATTAAATGCTGCAAGCATGTTATTAATTACACCATTATTTTCAAGTAAGTTTGCCCATGCATATGTTCTAAGTAATGAGTTCATCCACATTGGTAAAATAATAAGTAATAAAATCACGCCGCGATTTGATATATCCTTGCCATTTAAAACCATTGCTAATGGATAAGCAAGAAGTAAACAAATTGTTGTGCTAATAAAGGCAAGACTAATTGATTTACCCATTGCCTTAATATAATAATCTTCCATAAACTTTGTGTAGTTTTGGAAAGTAAACTGTCCGTCTACAAAGAAACTAAAGTATACAATAAGTAATAAAGGCACGATGATAAAAATACCTGCCCATATTACATATGGATACGCTAATGACTTTTTATTCATCGTCTATCTCCTTCTCATAATGTGAATATCTTCTGGTGTAATCACCATACCTACGTTTTCGCCTACTGGTGACATCACTGTTGAATGTACAAGCCATTTGTATTCATCAGTTGCAACAACCATTTCATAGTGTACACCTTTGAATGTTACTGACTCTACTACACCTTTTATCATACCCTTTTCTACTTCAATAATACGAATATCTTCTGGTCTTACAACAACATCGATTGGTGTATTTGTACCAAATCCTGCATCCACGCATTTGAATTCTGTACTATGGAAGTTAACACGATAATCATCAATCATTGTACCGTGTAAAATGTTACTTTCACCGATGAAATCAGCTACGAAGGCATTTTTAGGCTCGTTATAAATATCTACTGGTGTCCCGATTTGTTGTACTTTACCTGCATTCATAATGGCAATTGTATCAGACATAGTAAGCGCTTCTTCTTGGTCATGTGTTACATAAATAAATGTAATACCAACTTTTTGTTGAATACGTTTAAGCTCTGTTTGCATGCCTTTTCTAAGTTTAAGGTCAAGCGCACCAAGTGGTTCATCTAAAAGTAATACTTCTGGTTCATTAACAAGGGCTCTTGCAATTGCAATACGTTGTTGTTGCCCCCCACTTAAAGAATCAATTTTTCTATTTTCAAATCCTTTAAGTCCTACAAGTTCAAGCATTTCTTCAACTTTTTCTTTGATAATCTTTTTATCCATTTTTTTGATATTAAGTCCAAAGGCAATATTCTCACCTACCGTCATATGTGGGAATAACGCATACTTTTGAAATACTGTATTAATCTTTCTTTTATAAGGTGGTAATTTACCAATATTCTCACCTTCAAAAAGTACTTCACCATTTGAAGCTTCTTCAAATCCACCAATGATACGTAAAAGTGTTGTTTTACCACAACCACTAGGACCTAATAATGTTAAAAACTCATTACGTCTAATGTACATATTAATTTGGTCAAGGATAATTGTATCTCCAAAAGATTTACTAATATTTTTAAGATCTATAATATAATCATTTTCTAATTTGTTTTCTGCCATTTTCGCCTACTCCTTTAAAAACTTGGTGGGGTAGCAACCCAAAGCACTGTTGCTCTCGTCTTACCTGTATTTTGTAAATAGTGATCACCTGTTGGCCTAAAGTAAAAACTATCACCCTTTTTAGCTTTAAACTTTTTATTTCCTAAATGCACATAAATGCTTCCAGCAAGTACATAGCCGAATTCTTCACCTTCATGTGGTGCTTGCAAACTAGACTTTCCACCTGGTTCAATATTTATAAGAATTGGTTCCATATCGTTCTTTTGCGCATTTGGAATGAGCCATGTAATCATATTTCCTGAGTCTTTATCTTCTTTTTCAAACACATCTTGTTTAGTAAACACAATCTTTTCTTGGCTAGATTCATTAAAGAAATCTTTAAGATTAGTTCCTAAACATTCAAGGATATCAATAAGCGTTGCTATTGAGGGAGATGTGAGCCCGCGCTCAACTTGTGAAATAAACCCTTTTGAAAGTTCACAACGATCAGCGAGTTCTTCTTGAGTTAACGCATTTTTCTTACGCAATTGGTTAATCTTTGCACCAATATCCATTTTATTGCCTCCTTCTTGACTATTTTTATGTAAATACATTAATTATTTCTACCATTAAATTTCATGTGTACTATGTATATAAATAAACTTTTTGTTTACAGACATTAAACACATACTAAAAGATTATACATATTTATACAGAAAAGGTCAATATTTTTTGTGCTAAAAATTTATAGCTATCAAACATTTTGTTTAGTATTAAATTTCATATCCTTATTGATTTTACTAGCTTTATTACCTATTAGCATATGTATTTCTCTAAAAATAATACATTTAAACATAAATCATATCTCTAAAACAAAAGTTTAGTTATAGTATGCCTTATAATCTATACGATTAACATCGTCTAAATATGTGTTTTAAAATAAAAAAGAGCATTTGAAAATCACTGTTTTTTATTTTCAAATGCTCTTTTTTATATATTATGTCTTCTAATAGTTCCAAGTTGTATTATTTTCCTTGCATTACCCAAGGTTTTTCTACTTGTTTTTTGAGTTCTTTGTATTTAAATACTTCTTCTAAATATTCTACTTGAAGGGCATCTAATTGCACCTTTTGTGTTTCATAATCAATCGCACTTAAATAACCTGATTTATACTTGATTTCTGCAACTTTCATGTCTTTTACACTTGTGTTGTAATTATCCTTTTTATTTTTAATTGTATCAAGTTGTGGTGCCAATGCTGTGTATTTAGTTTCGATCAATAATTTATAATTATCATAACTTGCTTTAACTTGTTCTTTAGCTGTTTCTACATTAGCTTTTCCTTCAAGATATTGTGTATATGTAGGGCCTGTACCACCATCTCCTGATTTATAAATTGTATCCCAGAAGTTATCTACGTTTAATGTAGCTTTTTGATCTGCATATTTGGTAAGCTCGTTAGCCATATCACTTGAGTAAGCGCTTAATGATTTCTCAAGTACGAATGGTTGATAAGTTTCATCAGCAACTAAAACGTATTTATCTACATCTAAGTTTGTAAGATTTAAGAAATCTTTCTTAGCATCTTCTAAATTCTTTTCAAGTTGCATCTTACTTACTTTCTTATTTTCAACTTCTTGTACTATTTTTTCATAAGTTAATGCATCACAGTAACCTCTATCTTTTTTAATCTTTGCTTGTTTGATTTGTTTCTCACCTAAATTAATTTGTTCGTCTAAAAGACTAATTCTCTTTTCAAGTAAAAACATATTGTTATAATCATTTTCTACTTCATTAGCAATTGTATCTTTTCTAAATGTTTTCTTTTGCTCCGCTTCTCTTGTATCAAGTTGTTTTGTACTGTAAGCCAAAGAAGATATGTCACGCATTTCTTCTGTTTGTTCTTTATATACTTCGATATTTCTGCTATATTGCCCCAATATATCGTCTTTACCAATTGCCATGTCTATGGCTTTTTGAATCTCTAACACTGGTTTTGCTTCCTCAGCTGCCCATGTAGGTGTCGCTAATAATGCCACACTTGCCATAAGTACTGTTGCTGCTTTTAACATATGTCCTAATTTCATACAATCTCCTCCTATACATTTTTATTTTATTCTTCCCTAAGTGCTTCAATAGGGTCAAGCTTTGCAGCTTTATATGCTGGGTATACCCCAAAAATGATACCAATAACACTAGATGTTCCCACTGAAAATACCACCATTCCCACTGTCATTTTAGCTGTTATCTTCATCGCTGCACCTATTAAAAATCCACCTGTATACCCTAAAATAAGTCCTGATAATCCACCTAGTAATGTTAAGATTAAAGCTTCCACAAGAAATTGATTCAATATTTGCTTATCTGTAGCACCCAAAGCTTTTCGAATACCTATTTCTCTTGTACGTTCTTTTACCGTTACAAGCATAATATTCATAATCCCTATCCCCCCTACTAACAGGGAGATAGCCGCTACAACACTTGTAAATAGATTTAACTTATTCAACATACTGTTATATGAATCACCCATTTCAGTTACAGATGTGGCATTAAATCCATCCTCGATGCCATGTCTTTTATCTAATAGTTTAGCAATTGGATTGCTAAAGTCAGAAGCTTCATATTCATCCTTTATAACGACAATTGCAGAATATGACTTTCTCTCTCCATCCATAACATATTGATCGAGCGTTTCAAATGGCACATAAATGATTGGATTAATCATACTTTTAGGAGCTGCTGAAGGATATTGACTCTTAACAACACCTACAATTTCAAATTCCTGTTTTTCGTCACCTATATTAATTTCTATTTTTCTACCTAATGCGGCCTTAGGGTCCTTTAAATTGTACATTATTTCCGCAAAATTGTCTTCAACAATAATGACATTAGATTTAATACTTTCATCTTGTTCAATAAATGTTCGTCCATATCTAAGATTTAAGTTTTGTACTTGCTCATAGTTATATGGAATCCCATAAAGTATCACAAATTTTTCTTCATTTTTATAATCAATGGCACTTTCACCATACCCATTATGTACTAGCATTGAAAGTTTTACTTCTGGAATTTCATTAATCGTTTCTAAATCATCTGATGTAATTAATTCTTTCTCATTATATGCTTCTAGCTGTATAGCCCCTTTTCCTATCGTGCTAAATTGTTCAGTCATATAACCTTTTACGCCTTCACCCAAACTTAATATGATAATAACTGCACCTATCCCAATTAGCATGCCTAGCATTGTCAGGAAAGTTCGAAGCTTATTACCCTTAAGCTGGCTAAAGGCATTTTTGAGTATCTCCTTCATCCTTTTCCCTCCTTATTCTGCTCTTAATGCTTCAACAGGATCTAATCTAGCAGCTTGATAAGCTGGATATACACCAAATATCAAGCCAATACATATAGAAGTTACTGTAGAGAATATCATCATACCTGCTGTAAACTTAGCTTGTATATTGAAATTTGCACCGATGGTAATTGCGCCAACATATCCTATTATCATACCAATAAATCCTGCTATGATAGTTAACAGCAAGGCTTCAATAACAAATTGTCTTAATATAAGTTTATTAGAGGCGCCCAAAGCTTTTCGAATACCAATTTCCCTTGTACGTTCCTTTACCGTTACAAGCATAATATTCATAATTCCAACGCCACCTACTATAAGAGAAATACTTGCTAGGGCACTAACAAACATTGTAACAACTCCCATTATTGAATTCACAATATCTATAATTAACCATCTTTTAAATGATGTCTACGATTTAGGATTTGTCCTACCCTTGTGGCTACCGCTGATTGATCATACTCATCCTTTATAATTCCTGCAATAGTCGATACTTCTTCTCCTGATCCTGTAATATTTTTAAGTGCTTTAAAAGAAGTATAATAGCTTGAACGCTGATAACTTTTCTCTAAGTCCTTTTGTGGTTGATTAACATTATTTTCAGTTTTATAAATACCTATAATTTGAAAACTTGTTGGTTGATTATTAATCACAATCTCCATATTATTACCTATCATTTCTTCATAAGAAATATTTCCGTAGTAGGCTTTACCAACTATATCCGAAATCAATAATACTTGACTTCCTGCTTCTTGATCACGTGTGCTAATATTTCTCCCAGCCCGTAATGTTACTGGCTTGATAATCGTTGTAAACCCCTCTTCTGCACCGGTTATTGTTGCATCAAACTCTTCTCCCTTAGCATTTCTTATCTTACACTCTTCCCCCATTCCACGTACTGCACTTTCAACTTCTTCTAGATTTCTTACAACTTCTATATCTTCTGGGGTAATTAAGTATTCAATATCCTCCTCTTTCGCTTCTACATAAAATACACCTAACCCAAGATCTACAAACTGATCTCTGATAAAATCTTGAAATCCAGTTCCTAAGGCTAAAATTGCAATAACTGAACCTATCCCTATAAACATTCCCATCATTGTTAGAAATGTTCTTCCTTTATTACCTAAAAGCTGTTTCAAGGCCATTTTAATTGTTTCCCGAATATTCATATTAACCTCCTTTCTAGTAGCTTAACCTTTGTAAAGTTATATACCTCGTCTATTTTGAATTAATGCATCATCAATGATAATACCATCTCTAAAGACAACCTTACGTTTTGTAAACTCTGCAATATCCGGTTCATGTGTAACCATAACAATGGTTACTCCTTCATTATTAAGACCTTGAAAGATATTCATAATCTCTACGCTAGATTTACTATCCAGGTTTCCTGTAGGTTCATCAGCCAATATAATAGCTGGGTTATTTACAAGTGCCCTGGCGATTGCCACCCTTTGTCTTTGACCACCTGAAATCTCATTTGGTGTATGTTTAATACGATTTCCAAGCCCTACTTTAATAAGGGCATCTACCGCTCTTTCTCTTCGCTCTTTAGGTTTAACGCCTGCATACATCATTGGTAGTTCTACATTTTCTGTAATAGTTAGCTTAGGTAGTAAGTTGAATGCTTGAAATACGAATCCTATTTTTTGATTTCGAATCTTAGAGAAATCTTTATCATTAGCCTCTGAAATATTAATGCCATCTAATATATATGTTCCGCTTGTAGCATGGTCTAAGCAACCTAGTATTTGTAAAAATGTAGATTTTCCAGAGCCAGATGCCCCCATGATTGAAACAAATTCTTCTTTCTTTACCCTGAAATTAATATCGAACAATGCCTGTAACTCTAGTCTCCCATTGCGATAAATTTTATTGACATTTTGAATATCTATCACTGCTTATCACCTATCTTTTCATAAGAAACTTTTATATCTTCTGTAAGGTCATCAGATGGATTACTTACAACCATTTCCCCTTCATTAACACCTTCTACTTCTATGTAAAGTCCATTACTAAGACCTTGTGTAACTGTTCTCTTCTCTAATGAACCATCTTCTTTTACAACATATACATAAAACTCATTTTCATCTTCTTCTAACACTGCAAGAAGAGGTACAACACATACATTTTCTCTTGTATTTGTAATAACCTTAACATCTACTGAAAAACCTGGTTTTAATACTTCTCCTGGCTTAGCAATCTCTACATCGATAGGTAATGAAGTTGTTTCCCCTTTAGTAGTTGTCTCTACTGTAGCTACTGCTGATACCTTACTTACTGTTCCTGGAACTTCTATTGTTTTAGAACCTGTATATTTTACAGTCGCATCTAAACCTGTTTTTAAATCTGCTGCATAGTAAGGTGATATATTACATTTTACCTTTAATTTACTTGGATCTACTATTGTAAATAAAGCTGTACCAGCTGCGACGCTCATGCCTTCTTCAACATCTAATTTAGTAATGACACCACTAATAGGTGCTACTACCTTTGTAGTTGCCTTATTTAAACTGGTTTGTGCATCATAAATTTGTTTTTCAAATTGCTTAATCTCTGTCTTTTTAGCTGTTATTAATTCTTTCTTAGATGTACTCTCCTCTTTGTTTAAAAGTACATCTAATTCATATTGTGCTGAAGTAATTTGTAAATCAACTGTCTTTAAGCTTTCTGTATTAAGGGCTATTGTATTATTAGATTGATTAATCTTTTGTTTCATTGTAGCAATTTTATCTTTTTCATTGTCTACAGTGTTTTGAGATATCAGTCCTTCACTTAAAAGTTCTTCATCTAATTTAAGTTGCTTTTCAGCTTCATTTAAATCAGTTTTTAAATTATTAATTTCTGTTTTTGCATTTTCGATTTCATTTTGTGCTTTCTTTTTGCTATCTTGTAATGCTGCAATGCTTTGTTGTGCTTTTAAAATATCACCCTTTGAAGAAGCTCCCATTAAATCATTTAATGCTTCATTTGCAGCAGCAAGTTGTGCATTAAGCACCTCTAAATTCTTTTGTGTTGAAAGTTGTGTTTCTTGGTCTAAAACAATAATTACATCACCTTTTTTTACAATATCTCCTGCTTTCTTAGCTACTGCAATAATCTTATTGTTTGCATCTAAATAAACTGTTTGCGAATCTATTGCCTCAAGTTTTCCACTAGAAGAAATCTTAGTTTGAATACTATCTGTCTTTACCTTTTCTATTTGTACACGCCTTCCTGTTTTATCTCCCCCAATTGTGTCATCTTCTTTAGGTTTGTTATTGATAGCAGCTACAATTAAAGCCCCTACAACTGCTATGACCGCTACAATGATTAATATCTTTTTTCCTTTCATAATATCCTCCCATACCACTCATCTAAAATTTAATTACTTTGCTTATAAATTCCATATTCCAGTATATTAATGTACTTGTCTAATTCTCTCTCTAAACGCCCTGCACTTCTAGTCTCTTTACTTAAATATGTCATTTCATCATGCCTTCTAAATACAGCTTCTAAAAGTGTATTCGTTACAAATATAATATCTTCTATCTTTAATTCTACCCTAATAGAATCCTCATTAAGATAAGCCATCAAATACTCTTGTAACCACTCTATCTCCATTTTCTTATACTGTTTTATTTTTTCATTTTTAAGCTCACTATTTTTATTCCTATAGTCTCTAATTAGCTTCATTTCTAAAGGATGCTCACTAGTGTAGTAGTACTTAGTAACCAATAACTTCTTTAAGCGTATATAAAAGTCTTCTCCTTCAATATTTTCTAAGTATCCTCTAACCTCCCTTTGTTCCTTTGCCATAATATAGTCTACAACATCTTCATAAAGCTTCTGCTTATTTGAAAAATAATTGAATAAGCTCCCCTTAGATATGCCAGCTTTTGCCACTATATTATCCGTAGAAGCCCTATCATAGCCTACATTAGCAAACTCACTAATAGCTGCATTTAAAATATTCTCCTGCTTACTCTTACTCAAGTTTAAAAATTTTCTATTCATAATCCCCTATCCTTTTGACTTACTAGTCATTTTGAATTATATTATAACATTTTAGAATAGTCAATCAATTCATTTGATATGAATCTTACAATTTTGTTACCTTTCTGTTATATTTCAAACAAGCTCTCATAATATATAATAAAAGTGTTTTTACATAGTATGAGAGGAGATTACTATGCTACGTAATAAAAAAAGTAACGTAACCAATTATAATCGTATTTACGCAGTTTTATTACTAGCTGTCACTTTATTTCTGCTCTTCATTACACTTAACTTTTTACTTCCTGTGGCTAATTTTATATCTCTCTTTTTCTTATCCTTCGCTATTTTAGTACTCATTGTTTATTTATTTAGCAGAAATCTTTTACATTTATTAATTGCTATAAGTTGCTGCAGTCTATCTATTTTATTAAGTATCCTATTTACTTATATCCATCTAAATTAATAGCATTATTATAACGCAAAAAAGGACACCCCTAAGGGTGTCCTTCAAACAATCAAAGATTGTTAATTATTTTAAGTTAGCTTTAGCTGTTTCTACTAATTGTGTGAAAGCAGCTGGGTTTGTGATTGCTAATTCTGATAACATTTTTCTGTTGATGTTAACGTTAGCATTTTTTAATCCGTTCATGAAACGGCTGTATGATAAACCGTTTAAACGAGCTGCAGCGTTGATACGAGCGATCCATAAAGTTCTGAATTCTCTTTTTCTTAATTTACGACCTACGTATGCGTAGCTTAATGATTTCATTACAGCTTGTTTAGCTGTTCTAAATTGTTTAGATTTAGCTCCTCTATAACCTTTAGCTAATTTTAATACTCTATTACGTCTTTTTTTAGTAGACATTCCGCCTTTAACTCTTGCCATTTGCTTGACCTCCTATCGTCTATTTCTTATAAATATGGTAAAATTCTCTTCATTTGTTTTTCGTTTGTAGCATCAACTAATGTAGCTTTTCTTAAGTTACGTTTTGTTTTAGTTGATTTTTTTGTTAAAATGTGTCTTTTGTAAGCTTTGCTTCTTTTTAACTTTCCTGTTCCTGTTACTTTGAAACGTTTTGCTGCTGCTCTATTAGTTTTTAATTTTAATTTAGCCATTGTGAGAAGTCCTCCTTTTATACCTTATATTTATTTATCAATAAGTAACTTATTTTGGTGTTACCACGATAACCATTGCTCTGCCTTCTAATTTAGGTTTTTGTTCTGCTACTCCAACTTCTTCTACTAAAGCCATAGCTTGTTCAAGAAGTTCGTTTCCTCTATGAGTATGCATCATTTCACGCCCACGGAACACAACAGAAATTTTAACTTTATCCCCTGCTTTAAGGAATTTTGCTGCATTTCTCATTTTCGTTTCAAAGTCATGCTTTTCAATACTAGCTGAGAGTCTAACTTCTTTAACGCTGATAGTTTTTTGTTTTTTACGCGCTTCTTTTTCTTTCTTAGCTGCATCAAACTTGTACTTACCATAGTCCATAATTTTACATACTGGTGGTTTTCCTTGTGGAGCGATTTTAACTAAATCAAGATTTTTTTCTGAAGCCATACGTTGTGCTTCTTTAGCTGAAACAATACCGATTTGCTCGCCATCTGCTCCTATAAGTCTTACTTCTTTGTCACGAATTTGTTCGTTGATCATTAAATCGTTAATAATGGGCACCTCCTAAATTTGTTTGCCTAAATATAATTATTTTTCACCTTTTTGCGTAGTGACACGCTTACATAAATAATAAGGTGGATAGCCGAAACTACCCACCTCTCTATATCATACTAAACTAAGTTAATTAAATTCAAATTAGTATGACCTTACGAACAACTAACGTTGTAAGGTGAGAAGTAATAGCTTCTACTTGTTAGGCTTGCCGCCTTCAACATCTAGTATGATATCATCTTTCTTTCGTTTTGTCAACAATCAATTGAATTTGTACTTTTTTCCATTTCTTTGCTCGGCATTTTAATTATTTGTAGGTACTTCTCATAGACTATACATATTATATATGGCAGATTGCTCTCCCATAATCATTTTCCCACTTTTATTAATCATCTCATTAGATTTATAGCAGGATTAAGGCGTCTTATTAGAGTATACCTTTCATAATTTATATGAAAGGTTATATTTAGTATAGTCACTTTTTAATCTTTCTATGACCAACTTTTTTACCTTTCTCAAATTATAGATACTATTAATATTTTTCAATTCTAGCTTCATCTATCCATTTCTTTAATTTAGCTTCATAGTAAGTTCTTTTTTTCTCTTCAGTAAGTTTCTTACTTATTTCTTCCATAGCTTCTTCTCTAGAAATAATTTCTGCTTCTACGATATTTTGTACTCTAAAGAAATAATAATTATTTTCTACTTTTAATGGCGTTGATACTTGCCCTTCATCAAGTGTTCTAAGGTGTTCTATCATTTCAGGCTCTAAATGCA
>CALGWE010000383.1:0-2489 GCA_937935915.1 uncultured Clostridia bacterium | reverse complement strand
TTAAAGGGGTTTTCTCCCCTTCTACAGTAAGCTGGATGCGATGACTACTTTTAATGGTTGCTGGTCTTTTTGAAAGCACACAAATTTCATCTGCCATACTAATGGCTTCTGAAATATCATGGCTTACAAGCACAGCTTCTTTATTTTCCTTCTTTAAGATTTTGTAAATATCATCGCTTACCATAAGCCTTGTTTGATAATCTAGGGCAGAAAAAGGCTCATCTAGTAATAAGATATCTGGACTTGTGGCAAGGGTACGAATGAGTGCCGCCCTTTGGCGCATACCACCAGATAACTGTCTTGGGAAACTATTTCTAAATTCCCATAAACCATAAGTTTGCAAAAGATGGACTACATTATCTTTATTTGCCCTCGTGAGCTTCTTTTGAATTTCAAGTCCTATAAGCACATTATCCATAATCGTACGCCATTCGAGTAACTGATCATGCTGAAACATATAACCTATTCGCCCATTAATCTGAACTTCTCCAGAAGTAGGCGCTAATAACTTTGAGAGAATATTTAAAATCGTAGATTTCCCACTGCCTGAAGGCCCTAATATCCCTAAAATCTCCCCTTCTTTTAGGGTTAAGTTAATATCTTTTAGAACATCAATTTGCCCTTCATCTGTGTAAAAACTTTTACATACATGCTTAAGTGCCATACGATTTGTCATTTCCCCACCACCTTTACCTTAAACTGTGTAGGCTATTGTGCTATTACCATCCTATTCATGTTGACTACCCCCTGTGCTTGTATACCACTTCTAAAACCTTATACATATAAAAAAGCTATGTAAGACTTTTACCATCTTACATAGCTTTCCTCATTTGAATGCTTGGATTATGAATATTGCATACCTATGGTGTGCATGACTTGTTGTGGATGCCACCCTAAGTAAGATGCTGATAACATTTCTAGAGCTTGCGCTTTTGAAAGTTGTGCACGATTATTATTGATTTCAAATCCTGGACCATAAGAATAGAACTCATTAAATCTAGCATCTTTATATAAGTTACCACTCATATCTGCATAAACATTTGATTTATTAACAATGCCGCTCATGTAGGTATTGATAAATGTTGCAGCACCATCTGGTCCCCATGGGCGTGCTAATAAATATTTATTGCCACTACAGCCATTTTCTGCGAGTACGCGGCAATTATTGAAAATATAACCGTAAGTATGCTGTGCATCTGTTTTTGGCGCAGTAATATAACCTGCATTTTTCATTGCACTGTAACGGTATACAAGGTCACACTCTTCAAATAAAGTTTGTCCTGTTCCGTAAATATAGTCAATATTTCCGCTGATATAACATCTATAGAAATATTGATGGTTTGTATTGGTTTGAAGTGTATCTTGGAAACCAAGAATCTTAACGTTCACAAATACGGCTTCATCAGCATCTACGCGCAGAGCATCTGCTGATTCATTAGAGATGGAACCATCTCCTAAATACTCATATGTATTTTCAAAAGTTAAGTTTTCTGCTGCAAAGCCTTTTGCACTGGCTTTTACAAATACTGATGGACGCAGGCTTGTATCTCCTCCTGCTGGACTTTCTTTCGCATCATAGAAGTTAATATTAACTTTTTCACGGTCTTCACCAATTAAAGTAATATATGGTGAGGTAACAACTAAGTGTTCTGTATAATTTCCTTCTTTTACAAGAATCACAACGGCTTCTTTATTTTTACTTGGTACACTATTTACTGCTGCTTGTACTGTGCGATACATTCTTGCACCAGAACCATCTGTACTTACTTCCCCATCTAAGCCTGTGAAGCTACCATCAACGATTAAATCATAATTTGTTAAATAAACAAAGTTATAAGTTTGACGTGTTACTTTACCAGCTTCATCTGTAAAGCATAAATCTACTGCATTTCTACCTTCTTGTAAAGCTATGGTAAAGGCAAATTCACCTTGTGCTTTTAAAGAAACTGTCTCTTGAACTTCACCATTGACCATAAGTTTTAGTTCACCTAGGCGATCTACAATACCTTCTAAAGTTGCTGTATTTGTATACACTGTATCATTTGATTTTTTAGTAATTGTAATTTTTGTAGCTTCCTCTTCGTAAACATATTCCCCTTGACGCCCTGCTGTTGGTACAGTTAAAACTGTCATTGAAGGATTACTTGAATTACCTTCTGATTTTGCCACCACATAGTAGTCATATGGTGTTTCATTTTCAACTGCTGTATCTGTATATGCTGTTGTGTCTACTTCTACCAGTAATGTATAAGCTACCTCTTCTGCAGACCTACGATATACTTCATAAGTTGTTGCCCCTTGAACAGAATCCCAACTTAAGTTGACACATGCATTACCACCTTCTACAACTAAAGCTGGTGTTTCTAATGGCGCAAGTACAGAAACTGCTGAGGATAACTTAGCTGCTGTAGCAACATCTCCACATAAACCTGAAATACGGAATACATATTCCCCATTCCCATCAATAGCATATGTGTATGATTTTGATG
>CALGWE010000382.1:0-2489 GCA_937935915.1 uncultured Clostridia bacterium | reverse complement strand
ACCAACTACGAATTTGGCTAAAGTCATTACATGTATTATTGCCATTTCGGGTATGCTATTTACAGGTATGTTTATGGGTGCAATACTTAGTACAAATGATACAAATCATAAAAGATAAAAGTATAGATTATATTGGTAAAAAATGGTATAATAGAGACTTAAGACATCTTTGGAAGCAGGCATATATGAAAATTGCATTAGCAAATGACCATGCAGGTTTTGCATTAAAAAATGAAATCAAAATGTATTTAGAAGCTGAGGGACATGAAGTTGTAGACTTTGGTTGTCACAGCGAAGAATCAGCTGACTTACCAGATTATATTTATCCAGCAAGTTTGGCAGTAGCAAAAGGTGAAGTAGACCGCGGAATCTTTGTAGATGGCGTAGGTTACGGAAGTGCTATGATTGCTAACAAATTACCAGATGTGTATGCAGCAGTATGTCAAGATCCATTCTGCGCAGGTCTTGCAAGATCACACTCTAATACAAATGTACTTTGCATTGGTGGTAAAATCATTGGGTCAGCAATTGCTATGGAAATTGTAAAAACATGGCTTACAACTAACTATTTAAGTGAAGAGGTAAGATATACAGCACGTGTAGATAAAGTAAAAGCAATTAGCGAAAAACATATTCGTCCAATTAGTGAATAATGAATTTCTTTTTAAAGTTACTTTAAGAGGAACGATTAAAACATATTAAAGATACCTTAGGGGGCTTTGATATGTTTTTTTAGTTGGATAAAAGCTGCAAAGTGGGGTATAATCAAAATATTAAAATAAGAGGAGAAATATAAAAGTGAAAATAACTATTAATGATGTAGCCCGTGAAGCGGGGGTTGCTAAGTCTACCGTATCGCGTGTGCTTTCTAACAATCCGCGTATTAGCGAAGAAACTAAAGCAAAAGTTAATGAAGTTATAGAAAGATTAGGTTATAAACCAAATGTGATGGCGAGAAACTTAGCAAAGAACCAAACAAAAACAATAGGCGTTATTTTACCTATTGATGTTGCCACTTCTTTTGGAAATCCAATTTTTATTCAAATGATGTTAGGCATTAGTACTTATGCACAAGAAAAGAAATACTTTTTAATGTATGCCTTTGGTAAAGATGAAGAAGAAGCACGTAATATTCAAGAGTTTAGTACCAATGGTGCAGTGGATGGCATTATTATTTTAAGATCAGAAGAAAATGATAAAGTCATCAAAAGCCTTAGAGAATCTAACTTCCCATTTGTAGTTATTGGGAGACCTGGACGTGAAACCTCTGTATTATGGGTGGATAATGATAACTTTGGTGCAACTTATGAAATTGTAGAAGAGCTGATTAAAAAAGGACATGAAAGAATCGGCTTTATAAGTGCAAAGAAAAAGTGGACAGTATCTAAAGATCGATTAGAAGGGTATAAACGTGCGCTACAAACACACGGCATAGAATATAAGCCTGAGCTTGTTTATCATGGTGATGACTTTACTGAAGAAGTAGGGGTGAAAGCCATGGAAGAAATGCTAATTTCACAGTTACCAACAGCTATTATTGCAACGGATGATTTAATGGCAATTGGTATTAGTAAGTATTTAGAGGATAAAGAGATTAAAGGTAAAGCCGTTATTGGATTTAATAATACAGCACTTGCTGAGTACCAAAGACCTTCTTTAAGTTCTGTAGAGATTTATGGGGATAAATTAGGTTATGCAGCGGCTAAACTTTTAGTAGAGTATCTTGAAGATAATGACAAGAAACATGAACATGCTATTATTGAAACGAAACTCATACGTCGCGAAACTTTTAAATAAAATTTTGTGGAAACGGTTGCATAAACCGTTTCCATTTGCTATAATAAATTTGTAAGCAGGATAAATTTTTTTTAACTAACCAAGAAACCGGTTGCACAGGAGGAAGAAATGGATTGGAGAAAAGAAGCAATAGGTTATCAAATATATCCTAGAAGTTTTAAAGATTCAAATGGTGATGGCATAGGTGATATCAAAGGAATTATGTCAAAGTTAGATTATTTAAAAGAATTAGGTATAGATGTTATTTGGATCTGTCCGATGTATCAATCACCTAATGATGATAATGGATATGATATCAGTGATTATAAATCTATTATGAAAGAGTTTGGCACAATGGAGGAATTAGATGAACTCCTTAGTGAAGTACATAAAAGAGGTATGAAACTCATTATGGACTTAGTTATTAATCATACTTCAGATGAACATCCTTGGTTTATTGAATCAAGAAGTTCAAAAGATAGTGCCAAACGTGATTGGTATATTTGGAGAGAAGGCAAGGACAACAAAGAACCAAATAACTGGGAAAGTATTTTTAATGGCTCAGTATGGGAATATGATGAAACAACTGATGAATACTTCTTACACTTATTTAGCAAGCGTCAACCAGACTTAAACTGGGAAAATAAAGAAGTAAGAGAAGCTTTATTTGAAATGGTAAACTGGTGGCTTGATAAAAGTATTGATGGGTTTAG
>CALGWE010000381.1:0-1155 GCA_937935915.1 uncultured Clostridia bacterium | reverse complement strand
AGACAGGCAGATTCATTTGTTGTAAACTCATCACAAGGAGGAGGCTTTAAAGACACATGGGTATTATCGGAGTAGAAAAATCAGGACATTTATATTGGTTAGGGCGTTATACAGAAAGGGTATTTACAACCCTTAAAACTTTTTTTAAATATTATGATTCAATGATTGAACAAAAACCAGAGTATTATAAAACCTTTTGTAAAAGGCTCAGCATTCCAAATATATATGGGTCAAAAGACGAATTTGTTAAGGCATATTTATTTGATAAAAACAATGTAGATTCTATTTATGCCAATTTATTAAGGGCATATAACAATGCAGTGGTGATGCGAAATGATTTAAGTAGTGAATGTTTAGCTTATGTCCAAATGGCATTAGATTTATTTGAAAAGGAAAAAGAAAATGAAGCACCACTTGTAGCATTGCAACCGGTTATAGATGTATTATTTGCTTTTTGGGGAAGCGTAGATGATTATGTGGAATCAGAAGAGATGCGTAATATTATCAAATGTGGGAAATTAATTGAAAGAATTGATTTATACATTCGTTTAAACCTTGAAGATAATATACCAAAAGAAGTACGTCGCTTAAAGGCAAGGTTAGAAAAAAGTCATTTAAAATATAATGCAGCATATTTTACAGCCTTTGAAAAAATATGTGAGAGGTGTGAATTTTCCCTTGATAATAGAAAGGAAGCTGTACAGCTTTTAGAAAGTATTATTTAAAACATGAGGTTAGCTTATGAGAAGATTAAAGTTCATTTACAAGCGTCGATTAGAATTTGAAAATGCAGTGACCAACCATTATTTTTCTATTAAATGTGTGCCGGTGCAAAATGAAATACAAAAACTTGAGCATTTTGCATTTCAAATAAATCCACAAGTACAGTATTTTGAAGCAAAAGATGCCTTTTTAAATGATGTGTATCATGGCTGTATTTGTGAAAGTCATCATTATTTCGAGTTTCAGGCAAGTGGAGCTGTGATTGTAAAAAATGGACCTTATAAAGATGAAAGATTAACTGCATTATTGAAGTATCCTTCTCCTTATACAGAAGTTGAGGGGCAGTTAAAAGTATTTACTGATGAATTAGTATTACCAACAGCTTACAGCGCATTAGATCAGGCATATTTTTTAATGAATAAAGTATATGAA
>CALGWE010000380.1:0-2643 GCA_937935915.1 uncultured Clostridia bacterium | reverse complement strand
CCACTACCTCAGCGGACCTATTTTGTGACACCTTTTCTTTCTTTGAGCTTCTCTTGCATTTCTTTCTCATAGCCTTCATCAGTTAAAATATAATATTTTTTATCCACTAATGGGTCTGGTAAATACTGCTGCTCCACATAATGATGTGGATAATTGTGGGCATATAAATATTCTCCACTATGTTCTAATGTTTGCAGATTGCTATAATGATTGTTTCTGAGATGATTTGGTACACTACCAATATCGCAGGCCTCAATATCACTTAGGGCACTATTAATTGCATTATATGCCGCATTACTTTTAGGTGCTGCCGCTACATATAAAGCTGCCTGACTTAATATAATGCGCCCCTCTGGCATACCTATTTGCTCTACGGCTAGCATTGCATTAGTTGCCACTACAAGGGCCATAGGGTCTGCATTCCCCACATCTTCACTGGCACAAATCACAATACGTCTTGCAATGAATTTAGGATCTTCACCTGCCGCTATCATACGTGCTAAATAATGTGCTACAGCGTCAGGGTCACTGCCTCGCATACTTTTAATAAACGCAGAGATAACATCATAATGATTGTCCCCTTTTTTATCATAGTGTAATGCTTTCTTTTGCATACATTCTTCCATTACAGCTACCGTAATATGAATGAGTCCATCTTCACTACGTTTCGTTGTCATGACAGCTAATTCTATGGCATTTAATGCACTTCTTGCATCCCCTGCTGTACGCTGTGCAATATATTCTAAGGCATCTTCTGTAATATCTGCTTTATACGCACCAAGTCCTCTTTCTTTACTGCTTATAGCTTCTCTAATAATTTCCTTAATATCCTCTGCTGTAAGTGGTAGTAATTCAAATACGAGAGAACGTGATATAAGGGCGCGATTCACCTCAAAATATGGATTTTCAGTAGTAGCACCAATTAAAATAAGTGTCCCATCTTCTGTATATGGTAAAAGAGCATCCTGCTGCGCCTTATTAAAACGATGAATCTCATCTACAAATATGATCGTTTTCTTACCACGCATTGCCCTTGTTACCTTTGCTTCTTCTACTGCTTTTACAATCTCACTCTTACCGGCTGTAGTTGCATTTAATACAATGAAATTGGCCTTTGTAGTATTGGCAATCACTTTCGCAATGGTTGTCTTTCCTGTTCCTGGTGGTCCATATAAAATAAGAGATTGTAACTTATCTGCTAAAATGGCACGATATAGGAGTTTATCCTTTTCTAAGATATGCTTCTGTCCTACAATCTCACTTAATTTAGTTGGTCTCATACGTGATGCTAAAGGTGATTCTTCCTGTCCTTTTTTTTCATTCATATATTCAAATATATCCATACTCTACCCTCTCTAAAAGATGGCCTAGCCATTTTTTTATACCCCCTTTATTATAAGAGATACATTATTCAAATACAAATTACAATTCTCCCTGTCATTTTAATTCTTTTAAGACAACTTCTCGATTTTTGTTGTTTTTTAGGAAGTTATTATCATATAATGTACTATAACATTATATTATTTATATTTTCTATATTTTATTGACATTGGGCACTATTTATTTTATAGTAGTACTAAATAAAACTACTATTGGAGAATTGCAATGCATTTTAATGATACACTTTACAAATTAGGTTTTTCACCTATTGAAGCTACAGTCTTTATGACACTCTGTAAACATGGCAGTTTAACAGGCTACGAAGCCAGTAAACTCACTGGCATTTCTCGTTCAAATGTTTATGCTGCTTTGTATAGCTTACAAGATAAAGGAAAATGTTTTGCCTCGGAGGGGGAGCCAACAAAATATATTCCTATTACAAAAGAAGAGTTACTTCTTACAACTAAACGAGAAATGGAACAAACACTTTTAGAAATTGAAAGTTACTTTCCAAGACCTGTGGTTACAAACGAACCTTATTTAACAATCCGTGGCTACGAACATGTTATTCACAAAATTAAAAACCATATTTTACTTTGTGAATCTCATCTTTATATTATGAGTACATTAAGTGATATCTCTTTACTCCAAGACGAGTTAATTCAAATCAGCAGTACCCATAAGGTGATTGTTATGTGTGATGCTTCACTAAATTTAGGCGAGCATATCAAATGTTATGTGCATACTCGCCCAATTGAAGGATTTTATATGATTATCGATACTAAATCAGTCATCACAGGTGATTTAAATGGAGAAGATTCCCAGTGTCTATATTCTACTAATGAATCGCTTGTACACCTTATGCGTTCATCTTTTAAAACCGCACTGGATATGATTAATTTACAAGCTTAAGACTATTTTGAGGAGGATAATTATGCATACTTTACATGGTATTTTTACAAGGGAAACAAACTTTTACAAAGGTCATGATGTTTATCAATTAATTGAACAATTCGGAAGTCCACTTTATGTGTATAACGAAGATATTTTAAGAGCTCGTTGTCGTGATATGAAACACTTAGTAAGTTATAAAAATTTTGTCCCTCACTATTCTATTAAAGCAAATACAAATATTCATTTATTACGTATCGTACATGAAGAAGGTTTACACGCAGATGTTATGAGTCCTGGTGAAATCTACTTAGCACTTCAAAGTGGCTTCAAACCAGAAGAACTCTTCTTCATCCCAAATAACGTTACAGC
>CALGWE010000379.1:0-3703 GCA_937935915.1 uncultured Clostridia bacterium | reverse complement strand
CAAGCAAATTAGCAAAAAGTTTGAAGTGGATAATATGAAAGAAGTGACCTATATGGATGAAAAGCATACCTCGTTTGATATGGAGCAAGTGGAGGAGTTTGGAAATATTATGGCGAGTGCTAGGGTAACAAAAACAAAATCCCAAGAGTGGTGTGGGGGTCATCTTGAAGAGATAAGAATTAAGTTTCAAGATGATCAAATTGGAATTATCGAATATGAGGGTTATGATACATTTAAATTTTATATTTTAGAAACTGAAAGATTTGGAAATAATTCTTATAGTCGTACATATGGTAAGTATTATATACTTCATATTCCAAAATTAAAACAATGGCTTAATAAAAACTTTGACAAAAACCAGCAGCAAGCTTAGCATTTTGTCAAAATAAGGGTATAATATAAAAGAAAATGTTTAAGCAAGTTGGAGGATTAAAAATGATAGACAATACAAAAGGTGAACTGGAAGCATTAGCTTTTGATGAAGATATTTATGATTTAGATGGGATTATTAGACTTGCAGATAGTGAAGATGCAGCTTTAATCTTTACATTTGAAGATGAAGATGATGACAGACATTATATGAATCGTTATGATATTTTAGAATGCAATGAGGGTACAGAACGTATGCTCCGCCGCATTCATCATTATTTAGAAAGTGATGAAACAAATGGCGTATTTATTTCGTTTGCAGTAGCATATGAGGGACGCCTTAATATATTAAATGGTCAAAGTATGCCAGTAGATGAAATGGACCTTGGAGAATTAGAGCTTGGTGAAAATGTTATTTATGGTATGCTCATTAGACAATGTGATGGAGAGTATATCTTTGATGAGATGGTCTACATTGATGGTGGCAATAAGTCACATTCATGGGCTGAGAAAGTTATGGATGCTGGGCAGCTCACTTATATGATGAAAGATATGATTATGCAATTTAGCTAATGACTTAAGATAAAGGAAGAAGCAAATGGAATTTAAAGATTATCATTTAAAAGAAGGACTTTTAAAGGCCCTTGAGCTTTTAGAGTATAAAAGTCCTACAAAGGTACAAGAAGCCGTTATTCCCAGTGTTTTAGAAGGCAAAGATATTATTGTAAAGTCACAAACAGGCAGTGGCAAAACAGCAGCCTTTGCCATTCCCATTTGTGAGAAGATTAATTGGGAAGAAAACAAAGTACAAGCCCTTGTTTTAACACCAACGAGAGAACTGGCTATGCAAGTGGGTGAAGACTTCTTTAATATTGGGCGTTTTGAACGTATGAAGATTGTTGCTTTATATGGTAAGGCACCTTTTCATATTCAGCAAAAGGCCCTTAAGCAAAAAACACATATTGTAGTAGGGACGCCGGGGCGTGTTTTAGACCATTTAAAACGTGGGAGTTTAGAAGCTACAGGTATTCATATGCTTGTCATTGATGAAGCCGATGAAATGTTACGTATGGGCTTTATTGAGCAGGTAGAAGAGATTATCGCCTTTTTACCAGAGATGAAACAAACCCTATTATTTTCTGCAACCATTGCACTACATATTGAACAATTATGTAGTAATTATATGTCTTCACCAGAAACTATTGAGATTAAAAATCAAAAGTTTACGGTAGATAAAGTATGTGAAGCTTGTTATGAAGTGAGTGAAAAAGAAAAAATGCAAGTTTTTATGGACTTAATGGTGATTGAGAAGCCAGAAAGCTGTATGATCTTTGCCAATACAAAAGAGCAAGTGGAAAATGTTTATGAAGTGCTTAAGGCCAATCATTATCCTGTACAAAAGTTACATGGCGGCATGGAGCAAAAAGACCGTTTTGCAGTAATGTCTGACTTTAGAAAAGGACGTTTTCGTTATTTAGTGGCAACAGATGTAGCAGCAAGAGGCATTGATATTGATCATATTACCCATGTTGTGAATATTGATGTACCTGAGAATAAAGAAAACTATGTCCACCGCATTGGCCGTACCGGTAGAGGAGGACGCAGTGGGAAATCAATGCTCCTTATAACAGAAAGAGAAAAAGTTTTCTTAAAAGAAATTGAAAACTATATAGGTCATCTGATTCCAGTATGTGAAAAACCAAAGCATGAAGAAGTGATGGCTCATCAAGAAGACTTCACAGCAAAAATGGAAACACCTATGGAAAATGTGACTTTAAAAGGTGAAAAGCTAAGCCAAGATATTTTAAAACTGCATATTAATGCAGGTAAGAAAACAAAAATGCGTCCTGTAGATATTGTAGGGACACTTTGTAATTTAAAAGGAATGAGTGCAGCAGATATTGGGATTATCAATATTCAAGATATTTCTACCTTTGTAGAGATTTTAAATAACAAAGGTGAAAGTGTTTACGAGCAGCTTCAAACCACACCAATTAAAGGGCGACTTAGAAAAGTTAGCAAGGTAGATATTAATCGTTAAGAAAAAAGAGGGTGTCACAAAATAGGTCCGCTGAGGTAGTGGTATCCTCTCACCCACAACTACCTCAGCTGGTATTTTGCAACCCTAGGAGAGTAAAAAGAAAAAGATAATGTAATGATTTTGATAGTAAGTATAGCAGTTGATGTACTTGTATGTAAATGTTAAGAGGGCATCGCAAGATTAGTGATAATTCTGCGACGCCCTCTTTTTGTTAACAGTTTATTGAAAGCATAGTTAGACTATGTTATAATACATAATAAAATAATTATCTATTTTTTTATATTCAACTTAATCATAACATAAAAATATGAGTTTGTCAAGGTATAATTTTAGGAGGCGTTAAATAAAAAGATGGAAAAGCAACAATCTTTTTTACCACAAGCAATTATTTCAAAGGTTAATAAGGCAGAGATTATGGCATGTAATGATTATACGAAAAAGTTTGGTTTATCACTTACGGAAGAAGAGACTATGCAGATTTTAGAAAGACGTAAAACATCACTACAAAGTTATGGACGTATTGAAATAGGTGGGGGGATGCTCAAGGAGCTCATTAAGGAATTTTGTGATAGTCCGTATTTAAATCCCCAAAATTATGGGCAGACAATAGCGGAATTAACGGAGCTTTTTTATTACTTTAAAAATGAGGCACTGGATAAGCTTAGCGATGAGGAACTTTTAAAGATTATGCATATGTATTTTGATGGCCCTTGTGGGGGTTCTTTAGAGTTATTGGGGCAAAGTGCTTTAGAGCAAATGACAAGACATGTACGTTATGATGAAGCGGATTATACACAGTTAGAAGAACGCGGTGAACTTTATTTAGGAGATGATTTAAATGAATACTAGTCTAACAAAGCTTTCTAAAATGGATAGAAGTAGGCTTTTAAGTCATAACTATCTACAAACTTATATTGAAGAAGCTGCCCGTGTAGGACTACTAGCGCCCATAGATGTAACAAATCTGCAGATTAGCCTTGTTAAATTATTAGAACGACAAATTCAGCGTTATACCAGATTTGAAAGTAGTTCAGTGAAGGTAGAGACAGCAGAGGGGTTAATGCGCTCTATTTTATATGCTTTAGATTTTAGATTGAAAGCGTTAAAAGGGGAAATAGAAGAGGGCGTTCAAGTATTAAAGGAAAAAGACTTAGAAACACTTTTTATAGAGGGCATACAGCTTATAAAAGAAAAGTTTAATAAATGTAAGACTTATTTTCAAAAAGTACAGGACACACGTTTGAAGGTAGATAATTATGCTTATAATGATACAATAGACCATGCTTTTAAGGA
>CALGWE010000378.1:0-1824 GCA_937935915.1 uncultured Clostridia bacterium | reverse complement strand
GCTTGTAAGAGCAGCAGCAATTAGACAACGCCATATTGATCAAGCACAATCACTTAATTTATATATTACACCAAACTTCTCTATGCGTAAGTTATTAGACCTTTATATTTTAGCATGGGAAGAAGGGGTAAAAACAATTTACTATATAAGAAGTCAATCTTTAGAAGTAGAAGAATGTGACTCTTGTTCAGCATAGGAGAAATGAAATGGAAAAATTAGTGAAGAAATTATTATTTAATGAAAATGGGGATATTGAAGTTTCAAAGAGAAGATTAATTAATGGTAATACTACCAATCTTAATGACTTCAATAATATGAAATATACTTGGGTAAGTAAGTGGTATCGTCAGGCCATGAATAACTTCTGGATTCCAGAAGAGATTAATTTAACACAAGATATCAAAGATTATCGTGAATTAAACGAAGCAGAACGCACAGCTTATAATAAAACATTATCGTTTTTAATTTTCTTAGATAGTGTACAAACTGCTAACCTACCGAATATTGCCCAATATATTACGGCTAATGAAGTGAACCTTTGTCTTTCAATTCAAGCTTTTCAAGAAGCAGTGCATTCTCAAAGCTATGGCTATATGTTAGATACAATCTGTTCACCACTAGAACGTAATGAAATCTTATATCAGTGGAAAGATGACGCTCACTTACTCGCACGTAATAAATTCATTGGAGATTTATATAATGAGTTTCAAAGTAATCAGAGTCCATTTTATTTATTAAAAACAATGATTGCCAACTATATTTTAGAAGGAATCTATTTCTACTCAGGTTTTATGTTCTTCTATAACTTAGCACGTAATGGTAAAATGCCAGGTTCAGTACAAGAGATTCGCTATATTAATCGTGATGAAAACACACACCTTTGGTTATTTAGAAACTTAATATTAGAAATGAAAAAAGAAGAACCAGAGTTATTTACAAATGAAAATATTGAAGTCTTTAAAGACATGATGCGCCAAGGCGTAGAAGAAGAAATTGCTTGGGGACATTATGTGATTGGTAATAGTGTAGAAGGCTTAAATAAAGAAATGATTGCAGCTTATATTAAATATCTTGGAAACTTACGTTCAGAGAATCTAGGTTTTGGAATCCTTTATGAGGGATATGAAAAAGAGCCAGAAAGTATGAGATGGGTATCTGAATATAGTGATGCCAATGGCATTAAAACAGATTTCTTTGAGGCTAAATCAAGTGCTTATGCTAAAGCTGCAACATTAATTGATGATTTATAAAAATATATGAATATCATTAATTAAAGAGTAAGTAGTATTAAATGGTAGTATGAAAAAGGTGTATCACAAACTAATGGAGAGTTTAGTGATACGCCTTTTTCATATATAACATAAGCTAAATAATGTATTTAAGTTCTTTATTGGTAAAAAGTTCATCAATAGTTTCTTTGAAGAAAGCCTTAATTTCTGCCATTTGATCTTTTGGATAGATATATTTGCCATAGCCGAATTGACCATATTTAAACTGGCGTTCCTCTTCGTTCATAGGAAGGGTTGTTTCAGGGAAGATTTGTTCAATGCGACCTTTGGCGCGTAGTGTATAACGATGTGAAATAACTTCAAAAGTTACAGGGTGTTTCAAATCAGTAGGAAGCTGCTTTTTTAAATCTAAAAGTAAATCACGGTATTCATCTTGCCAGCCTTCATAAATAAAAACGGGTGCAATAATAAAGCCAACAGGATAATCAGAGCCTGCTAATTTACTAGCTGCTTCTATACGGAGTTTAGCAGAAGCTGTAAGATGTTCATACTCACTAATGATACGTTGGGTATTTAAGCTGAATCGTATTTCAGT
>CALGWE010000377.1:0-1544 GCA_937935915.1 uncultured Clostridia bacterium | reverse complement strand
TACAAGTGTAAGTTTGGCTTTTTGTTGTAATTCTGGAATACTCAGCGCACCGCAGTTACACATTGTCGAACGCACTTTACTAAGGGTTACTGCAAGATTATCATGTAAGCTTCCTGCATATGGTACGTAAGAATCTACACCTTCTTCAAAAGAAAGTTTCGCTGCCCCACCCATGTCATAACGTTGCCAGTTTCTAGCTCTTGCTGAGCCTTCTCCCCAGTACTCTTTCATATAGCTGCCATTTACAAGCACTTTATTTGTTGGGCTTTCATCAAAACGTGAGAAGTATCTTCCAAGCATACAGAAATCGCATCCCATTGCAAGGGCTAATGTAATGTGATAATCATGTACAATCCCACCATCTGCACAAATAGGTACATATACACCTGTTTCTTTAAAGTATTCATCTCTTGCTTTAGCCACTTCAATAACAGCTGTTGCTTGACCACGCCCGATACCTTTTGTTTCACGTGTAATACAAATAGAACCGCCACCAATACCAACTTTTATAAAGTCTGCACCTGCATCAGCTAAAAATCTAAACCCTTCTGCATCTACAACATTTCCTGCACCGACTTTAACTTTATCCCCATATTGTTTACGGATATAGTCAATTGTCATTTGTTGCCATTCTGAGAACCCTTCTGAAGAGTCAATACAAAGTACATCTGCTCCAGCTTCTACTAAGGCTGGTACACGCTCAGCATAATCTCTTGTATTAATCCCTGCTCCTACAATATAACGTTTAGAAGAATCTAGAAGTTCGTTAGGATTTTCTTTATGTGATTCATAATCTTTACGGAATACAAAGTAAACGAGTCTTTGATTTTCATCTACAATAGGAAGGGCATTGATTTTATGATCCCAAATAATATTATTTGCTTCACTTAATGTAATGCCTTCTTTAGCATAAATTAATTTATCAAGTGGTGTCATAAATTCTTTTACTTTTGTATCAGGGGCAAGACGACTGATACGATAGTCTTTACTTGTTACCATCCCTAAAAGCTTGCCACTAGAAGAACCATCTTCAGTTACTGCAACTGTTGTATGTCCTGTTTGCTCTTTTAAAGCAATAATATCTTTTAAAGTTGCTTCAGGACTAATATTTGAGTCGCTAGGTACAAATCCAGCCTTATAACTTTTAACACGTTTAATCATATTGGCTTGTTCTTCAATTGTTTGTGAACCATAAATAAAAGAAATACCACCTTCTTTTGCAAGTGCAACTGCCATTGTATCATTTGAAACAGATTGCATGATTGCAGAAACAAGCGGAATATTCATTGAGAGTGCAGGTGTTTCCCCTTTTTTAAATTTAACAAGCGGTGTCTTTAAAGACGCATTAGCAGGAATGCACTCCTTAGATGAATATCCAGGAACCAATAAGTACTCACTAAAAGTATGAGAAGGTTCTTCATAATAGTATGCCATTATATCCACTCCTTAAAATATTTTATACAAAAGTATAACGCTTTTTGACATAAAAAACAATGTTTTTTTATAATATTAATTATTTTTATAGTTTATAACTGATATAAAGT
>CALGWE010000376.1:0-8922 GCA_937935915.1 uncultured Clostridia bacterium | reverse complement strand
TACAGTAATTTCTGAAGAAGTAGGACTTGAACTTAAAGATGCTACAATGGATATGCTTGGTCGTGCAGCAAGCATTAAAGTTACAAAAGAAAATACAGTAATCGTTGATGGTGCTGGAGATAAAGATGCAATCAAAGAAAGAGTTGCACTTATCCGTAACCAAATTGAACAATCAACATCTGATTTCGATAAAGAAAAAATGCAAGAAAGAGTTGCTAAACTTGCTGGTGGTGTAGCAGTTATCAAAGTTGGTGCTGCAACAGAAACAGAAATGAAAGAAAAGAAACTTCGTATCGAAGATGCTTTAGCAGCTACACGTGCAGCTGTAGAAGAAGGAATCATCGGTGGTGGTGGTAGCACATATATCCACGTAGCTAAAGATGTAGCTAAATTATTAGATACAACTACAGGCGATGAAAAAACAGGTGTTAAAATCATCCTTGCAGCTCTTGAAGCACCACTTCGTCAAATCGTATTAAATGCAGGTCTTGAACCAGCTGTAGTAATCAACAAAGTTGCAGAACTTGCAGATGGTATTGGTTTCAATGCACTTACAGAAGAATATGTAAATATGATTGATGGTGGTATTGTTGACCCAACTAAAGTAACAAGAAGTGCGCTTCAAAATGCAACATCAGTAGCATCTACATTCTTAACAACAGAATGTATTGTAGCTGATATTAAGAAAGATGAACCAGCTATGCCAGCAGGTGGCATGGGTGGTATGGGCGGAATGGGAATGATGTAATCCCACCCCATGGCACAGGTTATAATTAAATATAGGTATAACTAACATGAGAAGTAACTAGCTAGAGATATTAGCTAGTTACTTTTTTTACTGGGAGGTTTATGAATGAAGCCTAAGAAGAGTTGCTCAAAAAAGATACTAGGATTTAGTTGTATAATGCTTATATGTTTCATGTGTGCAGGTTGTACAAGTGAGGAAGAAAAGCAAGAAGCTATGAGGCAGGAAATACAATTAGAGAAGAAAATGAAGCAAAGAATAAAAGATAATGCAAATGATCAACAGGCTGTTTTAGAGCATCGTGAGAGTGATAATAAAGATGCACATAAGCCTAAAATCATTATAGGAGAAAGAGAACAAAAGGGGAGTAGTCAAAGTGTTAGTATTATAGAAGAGGCAGAAGAAAAAGAAAGTGGTAATGGTATTATATATATGGTACCACCTAAAGAATCACAAGATGTTATCGAGATAAAACCAAAAGAAAATAATGATACAATTGACCTTGAGAAAAAAAGTACTAATAATGGGGTTACAATTACAAAGGAAAATAATGATGATATTGAAATCAAGAGAGATTATGAATCAGATGTAATCATTAGGTAAGAGGTTAATACCACTTATCTGCTTAGTAAATAATAAGACCAAGTTGATTAAAATTTAAGATTAATAGCATTGATTGAGATTGTATCATATAGGTATGCTAGAAGTAAGGGGTTGTAAATTTTATAAAATTATTATATTAGTAATTTGATTGAAAATGAATAATGTATAGCAAATAAGCTCAATAAGTATTCTACTTATTGAGCTTATTTTAATGTAAATAGTATGATATTTATAAAATAAATAGCTTCTAAAATAGTCCAAGTATGCCGCAACCTAACACAATAAAGGCAAAGATAATACGATAAATTGCAAAGACCTTCATAGGTTTTTTCTTAAGATAAGTTAAGAAGCCATCAATAACTAAAAGAGCAACAATGAATGAAACCACGAAGCCTACGCCTAGAGCAGTCCATTCTGACCCTGTTAAAGTATTTTGTGCCTTTAAGACATTAAGTAATGCTTGACCAAACATAACAGGGATAGCAAGGAAGAATGAGTATTCAGCAGCAGCTACTGTTGAGAGGCCAGCTACCCATCCGCCTATAATTGTAGAAGCTGAACGAGACATACCAGGTACCATAGAAAGCACTTGGAAGAGACCAACGATAATGGCAATTTTAGGTGTAATGAGTGTATCTGATAAAGACGTTGTCTGATTACCACGTAACTTGCTTTCAGCATACATCATCCAGAGACCACCTATAAAGAGCGCACAAGCTACTACAAGAGGATTAAAGAGTTTAGCCTCTATTAGGTCATCAAAAGGGATACCGATGGCTGCAGCAGGTACACAAGAGATTGCTACCATGCCCCAGAAGTAGATACCACTTTTTTCAGTAGGAACATTTTTACTTGGGAAAAGGTGAACCACTGTATCAATGATTTTTTTACGATATAAAACAAGTACAGCTAAGATGGCACCAAGCTGAATAACCATAGTGAACATATTTGCAAAGTCTGTATTACTAGAGAAGCGAAGTAAGTTTCCAAAGATGATTAAATGGCCTGTTGAAGAAACAGGTAAGAATTCAGTAAGCCCTTCTACAACACCGAGAATAGCGGCTTTTAACATAAATAAAAAGTCCAATGGAAGTCCTCCTTAAAATTTGAAATTATTTATATTCTTTTTACTTGCCTTTATTATAATATTTTATGAGGACAGGTACTATATTTATTACACAGTATTTTATCAATAAGTAAGCCTATTAAAATTGGATAGTATTGAAAAAATGTGTATTTTATAGTATTTTTATATAGTAGAGTAGTGTTTTATATACAATGTGAATTGCTTAAACAATACTCCGTACATATTTGGCTCAACATATAATTAGTTTTGTTGATTGAGTAACTATATTTTAGTGGAAGGATGAATGGGAAAATGATGACAGCAACTTTTAAAGAGTACATGATTAAACAAAAAAAATCACCAAAAGATGTACTTATGCAAACATTAATTGTGGTGAGTGCGATTGCAATTATTCTATTAGGAATGATTTTTGGGGGAGCACTACTTGGACCGATTATTACAATCATCGCATTGTTAGGTGCTGGATATTTATTCATTATGTTTAGTAGAGAATATGAATATATACTTACAAATGAAGAATTAGACATTGATGTAATCTATAATCGTTCAAAAAGAAAAAGAGTAACAACAGTTAACTTAAGAAAAATCAGCATTATGGCACCAATAGATGATGCAAATCACCGCCATGAACTTGAAGGACAAGGCGTTAAAAAAGTAATTAATGCAAGTGATAATTCAAATGATCAGAATACATATGTAATCATTGGCGATACACAATATGGAGCAACTAAAATCCTTATTTCACCTAGCAAAGATTTCTTAGATGAAATGTTTAAACAAGCACCTAATAAAATTATTCGTAGAATGTAAGAGATATAAAATAGATAAATTTTAGAGGTAGTACGCACTAGAAAAGTGTGTGCTACTTTTTTAAATTTATACATTTATAATGCATACATAATAAAGTACATTAAGGGAAAACTATGTATTTTAATTAGGATATATACCGCGTATAAGAACAAGTAATTTTATGCATGATACAAAGAAGTAGAGAAGTAAGGTAAACTAATAGAACAAATGTCTGTGATAGGAAAACATTAAGAGAAAAAAATCGAATATTACTGAGATGAAGGAAGAAAAAGAGAATACAGTACTTTTTGACATCATTATATTTATTTACAATAAATATAATGAGAATTAGGTAAAAGTCAACAAAATATACAAGGTTTTTGAGGTTTCTAGAATACGCTTGACAATATATCTTAAAATATGATAAAGTGTACAAAATAAATTTATATTGTTTAAATGTTCGGTTTTTATTTAGAAAATAAAAACATTTATCATAACTTTAGGAGGCAATGAAATGGCAAAGATAGTAAAAGAAGGAATCACATTTGATGATATTTTATTAATTCCAGGATACTCTAATGTATTACCTAAAGAAGTAGATTTATCAACCAAGCTTACTAAAAAAATAAAATTAAATGTGCCTTTTATGAGTGCAGGTATGGATACAGTAACAGAAGCTAGAATGGCAGTTGCTATTGCAAGACAAGGTGGTATTGGTATTATCCATAAAAATATGTCTATCGAAGAGCAAGCAGATGAAGTAGACAAAGTGAAGCGTTCTGAAAATGGTGTTATTACAGATCCATTTTCATTAAGTCCAGAACACTTTGTATATGAAGCAAATGAGCTTATGGCGAAGTTTAGAATCTCAGGGGTTCCAATTACTGAAGATGGTAAACTCGTAGGTATCTTAACAAACCGTGACTTACGTTTTGAAACAAACCATAATCGTCAAATTAAAGAAGTTATGACAAGTGAAAATCTTATTACAGCACCAGAGGGAACAGATTTAGTAGAAGCTAAAAAAATCCTTTCTGAGCACCGTATTGAAAAATTACCAATCGTAGATGAAGAAGGTAATTTAAAAGGACTTATTACAATTAAGGATATTGAAAAAGCTATTATGTATCCTAAAGCAGCTAAAGATGCTCAAGGTAGACTTTTAGTAGGAGCGGCTGTTGGTGTAACAGCAAATATTTTAGACCGTGTGGATGCCCTTGTAAAAGCTAAAGTTGACGTTATTACAATTGATACAGCTCACGGACATTCTCAAGGTGTACTTGATACAGTTAAAAAGGTTAAAGAAAAATATCCAGAACTTCAAATTATTGCAGGTAACGTAGCGACAGCAGAAGCAACAAGAGCATTAATTGAAGCAGGAGCTGACTGTGTTAAAGTTGGTATCGGACCTGGTTCTATTTGTACAACTCGCGTGGTAGCAGGTGTAGGTGTTCCTCAAATTACAGCTATTGAAGAATGTGCAGCAGCTGCAGCTGAATATGGCGTACCAGTTATTGCTGATGGTGGAATTAAATATTCTGGAGACGTAGTAAAAGCAATCGGAATGGGCGCTAGCGTATGTATGATGGGATCAATGCTTGCTGGTTGTGAAGAAAGTCCAGGAGCAGTTGAATTATATCAAGGAAGAAAATATAAAGTATATCGTGGAATGGGATCAATTGCAGCTATGGAAAAAGGAAGTAAAGATAGATACTTCCAAGAAGGTGCTAAAAAATTAGTTCCAGAAGGTGTAGAAGGACGTGTAGCTTATAAAGGATATGTGGCTGATACAGTATTCCAAATGGTAGGAGGCCTTCGTGCTGGTATGGGATATGCAGGAGCTAGAACAATTGATGAACTTAGAGAAAAAGCACAGTTCGTGAAAATTACAAGTGCTGGACTTAAAGAAAGTCATCCACACGATATTCAAATTACGAAAGAGGCACCTAACTATAGTGTAGATTACTAAGAGGGTGCGGGATTTCGAGTGGGCATATCCTTCGCATTTAAACTCCGTAATGTTAACAGCTTCTAAATTCATATTTTTAAAATATTCATTAAGAATCTGTAAACATTACTACGAAATCAATGCTATGGATATGCCCACTCATAACCCCTACTCTATTTATGGTATAAAAATATAGAAAAGTGTATAAAAATGTTATAATATAGTTTCATACAAGTTTGTTTTATAAATTGAAGGAGGAATAAGAAAAATGAAACATGAACTGGTAATCGTTTTGGATTTTGGTGGACAGTATAACCAGCTTATTGCAAGACGTGTAAGAGAGAATAATGTGTATTGTGAGGTTCATCCTTATAATATTGGTATTGATAAAATTAAAGAAATGAATCCTAAAGGGATTATCTTTACAGGTGGTCCTAATAGTGTATATGCTGAAGATTCACCAGTTTGTGGTAAAGAAATTTTTGAATTAGGTATTCCTGTACTTGGAATTTGCTATGGTTCTCAACTTATGGCATTCCTTTTAGATGGAAAAGTAGAAACAGCTCCTGTAAGTGAGTATGGAAAAACAGAAGTTAATGTGGATACTACATCTAAATTATTTGAAGGAGTATCACCTTCTACAATTTGCTGGATGAGTCATACAGATTATATTGCTAAAGCACCATCTGATTTCAAAGTTACAGCACATACACCTGTATGTCCAGTAGCAGCTATGGAAAACGTAGAAAAAGGACTTTATGCAGTACAATTCCATCCAGAGGTTATGCATACACAAGAAGGTATGAAAATGCTTTCTAACTTCGTTAAAAACATTTGTGAATGTAAAGGTGACTGGAAAATGGATTCATTCGTAGAATCTACAATTACAGCACTTCGTGAAAAAGTAGGAAACGGAAAAGTATTATGTGCTTTATCTGGTGGTGTAGACTCATCAGTAGCAGCAGTACTTCTTTCTAAAGCAATCGGTAAACAACTTACATGTGTATTCGTAGATCACGGTTTACTTAGAAAAAATGAAGGTGATGAAGTAGAAGCAGTATTCGGACCAGAAGGACATTATGACCTTAACTTCATCCGCGTAAATGCACAAGAAAGATTCTACGAAAAATTAAAAGGTGTAGAAGAACCAGAAGCTAAAAGAAAAATCATTGGTGAAGAATTCATCCGTGTATTTGAAGAAGAAGCTAAAAAAATCGGTGCTGTAGACTATTTAGTACAAGGTACAATCTACCCAGACGTTATTGAAAGTGGACTTGGTAAATCAGCAGTCATTAAATCACATCACAATGTAGGTGGACTTCCTGATTGCGTAGATTTCAAAGAAATTATCGAACCACTTAGATTATTATTCAAAGATGAAGTACGTAAAGCTGGACTTGAACTTGGAATCCCAGAATACTTAGTATTCAGACAACCATTCCCAGGCCCAGGTCTTGGAATCCGTATCATCGGAGAAGTAACAGCAGAAAAAGTACGCATCGTACAAGATGCTGACTTCATCTACAGAGAAGAAATCGCAAAAGCAGGTATCGACAAAGAATTAGGTCAATACTTTGCAGCTCTTACAAATATGCGCTCAGTAGGTGTAATGGGAGACGAAAGAACATACGACTACGCAGTAGCCTTAAGAGCAGTAACAACAAGCGACTTCATGACAGCAGAATCAGCTGACCTTCCATGGGAAGTACTTGGAAAAGTAACAACAAGAATTGTCAACGAAGTTAAAGGTGTAAACCGTGTACTCTACGACTGCACAGGAAAACCACCAGCAACAATTGAATTTGAGTAATCACGAAAGCATGTAGCCATGCAAAAAAAATAAAGGCATCAATACACGTTGAGAGCTTGCTCTCATAAGTGTGTTGATGCCTTTATTTTTTTATAGGGCGAAGCCCGTGTAAAGAGTAGTTTGACGCGGTTTTTGTCAAACTACTCTTTACGCATGGCTACGAGCCCAGCAGAAAAACTAGGAAGTAATAGCTTGCTCTCAACTGGGGATTTTCATATTTCTAAGCATAGGGCGCAGGATAAATCAGTGAGATGAAGCGGAGCGGAGTCGAACTGAATTTATCCGTAGCCCAATAAAATAGTGTTATGACATGGTTTTAGTCATAACACTATTTTATTGCACGGCTGATAACCCGTAAGAAAAACGAGAGAGTGAAAGACTAGAAAGTAGTCTCCCATAAGGAGAACTTGCTCTCGTAAGGTGTATGAGGCTTATATTTTTTTATAGGGCGAAGCCTGTGTAAAGAGTAGTTTAACATGGTTTTGATCAAATTACTCTCTACGCATGGCTATCAACCCGGCAGAAAAAGGTGTAGAAGTAAGATTAAGCTCATATGTGTATGCCATTTTTACAAGCTGGCTGAATTACTTATATATTAAGTAATACCATTTAACTTAGCAGAAATATAATAGATTGGGGATATGAGTCATGTTTGAAGGATAGATATACTGCTGCAAATACTTAAAAAGGTTAAGAAATACAACAAGATTAGTGTAAACTTTACACGAAAAACAATTAAGAGCAGCCCTCTATTCTAAAATAGAGAGTTATTTAAAATAACTCATTATTACTAGAAAAATTTAGTCTTAAGTCAAACTTTGCAAGAGTATTTTTAAATAATATATAAAGTTGTATATTCTGAATATAGTGTTATTTGTATTTGTTTAGAGTATAATAAAGTTAGATTAACTATGCTAAATTAATAAGGGAGTGATTAGGTGTGGAGGCGAAAGAAAAAAGGATAAATGAGATACTTACAGAAAATAAACTATATGAGATACCTACTTATCAAAGGCCATATTGTTGGGATGAAGAAAAGGCAAAAGAATTAATTGATGATATATATGGAGCATTTGAACGTAGGGAACAAGAATATTTTATTGGTTCAATAATTACAATAGAGAAAAATGAGGGAGAAAAATGAGGGAGAAAAAGTATATGAAGTAGTTGATGGGCAACAACGGTTAACAACGCTAAATATTATATTTGCTGTATTAAAACATATTATAAAGAATAACACAAGTATTGAGGATATACAAAAAAGGTTGATGCCGATAAATCCATATACAGATGAAGCAGAGAAGCCACGATTAATGATAAGAGAACAAGATAGAGAATTTTTTAATACATATATACTATGTGGAGAAGAACTGCCAAATGAAACACAGGAATTAACTGAAACACAGCGACTATTTATTGATAATTTCAAAGCGATAAAAGAATATCTTGATGGTAAGGAAGAAGTAGAATTAAGACTACTAACACAATATATATTAGAGAAAGTATATGTTGTATTAGTAATTACTAATAGCTTAACTTCTGCATTTAGGCTATTCAATGTGTTAAATGCAAGAGGAATGTCATTATCTAATGGAGATTTGGTAAAAAATAAATTGTTTGAATGCGCAAGCTATAAACCAAGTGAGAAGAAAGTTATTGAAAATGCTTGGAATAAATTAGAAGAGTTAATTGGGATCAAAGATTTAGATATATTTTTAGGACATTTGAGAACGGCTATAAAAGGTAAAAAGGCACAAGAAACTCTTTATCAAGAAATTGATACTGTTATTGATAAGGATTATAAAAATTCACCGGCAAAGTTTGGACAAGTAGTAGTTAGTTTTGCCCATAATTATGTGAAGATTCAAGATAATGATTTTGGTGAAAAAGGAGTGAGTAAGTATCTTAATTCCTTGAAAGCAGTATTACATGATGAGTGG
>CALGWE010000375.1:0-16577 GCA_937935915.1 uncultured Clostridia bacterium | reverse complement strand
TACTTGGTTATTTAAGGAAATCTCAGAAACAATGTCTTAACTTAATGACATTGGTCGCAAGTGCGGGGGCCTTTTTTACTGTGGGGATATGGGGATAAGTCGACAATCTAATTTTCCTTAACCCTCACTTCGTTCGAAGGTTAGATAAAATTAGATTGTCGACTTATCCCCACTTACTGTAAGGAAAATTAGGCCCTCTGAAGGCACTTGCTCAGATCCTTTATTTTGGGCGTGAATAAAGGGCGGACATGATGGCCTGTTTTTGGTGGAGGGAAGGGGTATAATGGTAGGTGTATAGATGAGAAAATATAAAATTTATTAATATGAGAAGGTGAATTGGATGAGATATGTTGTTGTATGCGTTGTGAAAGGTGAGGCGGGGGAGTTTAATAATGGGATGAGGAAAGATATTTTTGAGAAGTTTAAGGCTAGGTCGTCTAAGCTTCCAGCACATTTTACGATTAAGGGACCGTTTGAGTGTAAGGGGGAGATTAGGGAACTGGAGGAAGTGCTAGAGGCGTTTTGTGAAAGAGAGAAAGCACAGCCTTTTAGGTTGGAGGGGTATGATCACTTTGATAAGCGTGTGATTTATATGCATGTAGAGATGTCTGAGGAAGGTAAAGGGATGCATGATAGATTAATTGATGTTATGGAGAAGGTGCCATATATTCACTTTGACCAAAAGGATGGAAAGGATAAAGTTTTTCACGTTACAGTTACATCTAAAAAGCTTGAGCCTATTTATGAAACAATATGGGAATATGTAATGGTGCATCCTTGTAGTTATGATTGTATGTTTGATAATATTTGTATTTATAATTGGGAAGATGAAACATGGAAATTATATAAGGAATATGAGTTAGAGAAATAAAGAAGAAGGATAAAAGAAGAAATTTAATTTTATATAAAATTAGGGCTGCCACCCAACTAGTCTAATTGATTAATTGGGTGGTGGACCCTTTATAAATTTAGATAGTTCATTAGAAATAGCAACTAATTCTTGAACATAACCTTGAGCCATTTGAGCATTTTCAAAGTTATTTGTAGCAATTAAGTTTGCTTCTTCTGAATTTGAGCTTGTTTGTGCACTAACTGAAGAAATTTCATTGATGCTATCTACAATGTGATTATTAGAAGATACAACTAAAGAAATCTTTTCATCAGCATCCATTATTTTATCATGAGAAGCTTGCATTTTAACGAGCATTTCATCAAAAATATCTTTAGTAGATTTAACGAGTTCTGTTTGCGCATCATTAAGTGTATGTAATTGTGTTACAGCTTGCTCAGCTTGTTGTACACGATTTTCTAATTCAACAATAATGTTTGAAATAGAAGTCGTTAAAGATTGTGTTTGAGTTGATAGCTTTCTAATTTCATCGGCTACTACAGAGAATCCCTTACCAGCTTCGCCAGCACGTGCACTTTCAATTGCGGCATTAAGTGATAATAAGTTAGTTTGCTCTGAAATATTGTTGATAAGTTCAGTAATACCAAATACTTCTTTAGATTTTTGTTTTAGATCATCCATAATAGTAGAAGTATAAGCATTTTTTTCTGCTACTAATTGCGCTTTATCTGTTACATCATTCATCATAGATATACTTTTTTGAAGAGCTTCTTGAGATGAGGCAGAGATGTTTTTAACATCTGTGAAAGCAGTAGCTGTTTCTGCTACTAAATTGCTTATGACTTCTGTCATGCTAGTTTGTTCTTGAATACTTGTAGCAACATTTTCAGAACCTGTTGCAATTTGTGAAATAACTTCATTTACAGTTAAAGATGATGAGGCAAAGGTTTCAACAATGTCAGTAACCTTTTGTGTGTTTGTATCTAAAACACTGATTGCATTAAATACATTGTATAAAAGTGAATTCTGTCTATCTATCTCACTTGTAATTCTAAGGTCTTTTGCATTATTAATATTAGTAAATAATACAACAATTTTGTAACAAACAAAACACAAAATACCTGATGCAACTATTGATGTCATATAAGTTGTGAAATGGTCAGAAGTAGTATGTTTAAGAATAACAATGCGAGTAAATAAATCGATTATATTAATGCTACAGATAAGGATGATACTAGTTAAGATTAATTTTTTATCTAAATATAAAATCATAGTTACTAAAATAGCCAAACCAGTTACAAATAATATATTGTTTTTAGCAGTTAATAAAGATATCATGTAAATTGCTAAAAAGGCAATAGTAGCAATCCATTTAAAGGATTTACTTTGTTTATCTTTGAAATAAGTAATGTATACAGGTAAAATAAATATAAACATGCTTCCCAAGAGCATACTTGTTTTAAAAGGTGAATTAAGACCTAATACGAATTCTTTAAGAAAACCTGCACATAAAGATAAGAATATAGTGGTACCTACTGTGAGATAGGCTTTATTAATTTGTTGTAATTCATGTCCCTCTGTCATGATGTCCCCCTATAAAATGTTTTAATGTATAATCTATTATATCCAAAAAATTACATTTTTTATAGGGGTATTTTGGAATTATATTGCTTAAGGTGGGAATTTATTCATAAATATCTACTTTTTCGCCAGCAAGTACTTTATTCATACTACGTACAGCACACATTTTACCGCACATTGTACAGGTATCATGATGTTCTGGTTTAGATTCTTCTCTATAGCGACGCGCTTTTTCCGGATCAAGAGAGGCAGCAAACATAGCTTCCCAGTCAAGATCAGCGCGAGCTTTGCTCATTTTATTATCCCAATCTCTTGCACCAGGTACATTTTTAGCTAGGTCTCCAGCATGAGCAGCAATTTTAGCGGCTATAATACCTTCTTTCATGTCGTCTAAATTAGGAAGACGAAGATGTTCAGCCGGTGTTACATAACATAAGAAATCTACACCAGCAGCAGCAGCAACAGCCCCTCCAATGGCACTGGTAATATGGTCATAGCCTGGGGCGATATCTGTTACAAGTGGTCCTAAAACATAAAATGGTGCGCCGTGACAAAGTTTTTTCTCCAGTAGAACATTTGCTTCAATTTCATTAAGAATCATATGTCCTGGCCCTTCAATCATAACCTGCACATTTCTTTCCCAGGCACGTTTAGTAAGTTCGCCAAGTGTGATGAGTTCTTTGATTTGTACAGCATCAGTAGCATCAGCATTAGAACCAGGTCTACAAGCATCTCCGAGACTTAAAGTGACATCATATTTTTCACAAATATCAAGGAGTCTGTCATAGTATTCATAAAATGGGTTTTCAGCATGATTTGCTTCCATCCAAGCAAAGAGTAGAGAGCCACCACGAGAAACGATATTTGTGAGACGTTTATTACGTTTAAATGTTTCTACAGTTTCACGATTAAGGCCAGCATGAATGGTCATAAAGTCTACGCCGTCTTGGGCATGTTTTTCAACAACCTGGAAAAATTCATCGATTGTAATATCAGCTACTTCTTTTTGTAAGAACCCAAGTGCATCATACATTGGAACAGTACCAATCATAGCAGGAGAGGTTTCAAGTAATTTTTTCCTAAATACTTCTGTATGTCCATAGTTTGAAAGGTCCATAATAGCTTCAGCGCCCATTTTAATAGCCATAGTTACCTTTTCAAATTCTTTATCAATGTTTGCACAGTCTCTTGAAATACCAAGATTGACATTGATTTTAGTCTTAAGTCCTTCTCCAATACCTTCAGCAGATAAAGAAGTATGGTTCTTATTAGCTGGAATAGCAACTTTACCTTCAGCTACCTTTTTCATAATAAGTTCCACATTTATATTTTCTTTTTGAGCAACAGTTTGCATTTCCTTTGTAATAATGCCTTTTTTGGCAGCATCCATTTGTGTTGTGTAATTCATGTTTAATGCCTCCTATTTTATTCAAATCTAAAACTAACTTGATAAATGGAAGAGGTGCGTTGTGAGTATAAAAAAACCTCTAAATAAATTATTTAGAGGTAAAAGTTTTGGTTTTAAGGAACTAAATATACACTAGATATTTAGTTATAATCGACTTGCTTTCCTACGATGGTATTAACCATATCAGGTTCAACGAGTTGGAAAAATCCTCTCAGCCAATAGGCACCCCTAGCAATATTAACAATACAATTCAGTATAATACAAAAATAATGAAAAGTAAACTTTGAATATATAATTGATTCGAAAATATGTCGTTAATTATACACATTATAATAAGGAAGATATTTTTTAAGATTTAAAGCTAATTTTGAGAGGTATGGAACATTTTACTCCTTGAGGTTTTTCCAAATATGTAGTATTATTCAAGGTAGTATGTAAGCAAATTCGTTTTTTTTTGAGCAAAAATACTAATTTTTACTCTTAGGAATATGGCACTAATCATTTTAAATTTATTAGTGAACAAAGTAGTAGCCATTAAGCTTAATATAAAATTATAGATAGATTGTAGAGGTAATGGTCATAGAAACTATATTATTTAACCAACTAGAAGTATCAGAAGAAATCATTAGAGCGGCTGGGGATATGGGATTTGAGGAGACAACTCCTATTCAAGCGAAAGCAATCCCTGTTATTTTAGAAGGAAAAGATATTATTGCGCAAGCACCAACAGGAACTGGTAAAACATGTGCATTTGGTATTCCAGCGATTGAGTCAGTGAATCCAAGTGATGACAGCGTGCAAGTATTAATCCTTTGCCCAACACGTGAATTAGTTATTCAAGTAGCTGAAGAATTAACAGCTTTAGCAAAATATAAAAAAGGTGTAAGAGTTCTTCCAATTTATGGTGGACAACAAATTGATCGTCAAATTTCTGCACTTAGAAAAAGACCACAAGTAATTATCGGAACACCTGGTAGGGTAATGGACCATATCAGAAGAAAAACACTTAGACTTGATGATTTAGATATGATTATCTTAGATGAAGCAGATGAAATGCTTAACATGGGATTCCGTGAAGATATCGATGTTATCTTAGAAAGCGTACCAGAAGAACGCCAATTTGTATTATTCTCAGCAACACTTGCAAAAGCAATCTTAGATATTGCTAACAAATATCAAAACGATCCAGTAAAAGTAAATGTAGTTCATAAAGAACTTACAGTACCGACAATTGAACAATATTACTTAGAAGTTAGAGATGCTAACAAAGTAGAAGTGTTATCACGTTTAATTGATGCAAATAACTTCAAACTTTCAGTAGTATTCTGTAACACAAAACGTCGTGTAGATGACCTTTGTAGAGATCTTCAAGCTAGAGGATACAGTGCAGAATCACTTCATGGAGATATGAAACAACTTCAAAGAGATAACGTTATGTCTCGCTTTAGAAATGGTCTTATCGATATTCTTATTGCAACAGACGTAGCAGCTCGTGGTATTGACGTAGATGATGTAGATGCAGTATTCAATTATGATGTACCAAGTGATGAAGAATATTATGTTCACCGTATCGGTAGAACAGGCCGTGCGAAACGTCAAGGGGTATCTTATACATTTGCAGCAGGTAAAGAACTTGTTAAATTAAGAGACATCCAACGTTACACAAAATCAAAAATTAAACTTATTAAACCACCTTCAATTGAAGATATCCAAGAAAACAAACTTACAGGAATCATGGATGAAGTAAAAGCAGTACTTGCTGAAGGCGGACTTTCAAAATATACAGCATATGTTGAAACACTTTTAGATGAAGTGGGAGACATTACAGAAGAAAATTATGCAACTTCTCTTGAAGTAGCAGCAGCTTTCCTTAAAATGACTATGGATAAACTTGTAATGGGTGCATCAGCAGAACTTTCTGTAGAAGATTTATCAGCTCGTTCAGGATTTGACCCATCTAAATTTGATGGTAACATGGTTCGTCTTTTCATCAACCTTGGTAAAAAAGACAACTTACAAGTATCAGACTTAGTTAAATTCATTGCATCAAACTGTGAAATCAAAGGAAAAGAAATTGGACGCGTAGATATGCTTGAGAAATTCTCATTCTTCGAAATACCAAAAAATCATTTAGAAAATGTAATGACAAGCCTTATTGGTGAAACATTAAAAGGCAGAAAAGTAAACATCGAAGTGGCTAACAAAAAAGATGGTGGTCACAGAGGTGGACGCGGAGGACGTCAAGATCGCGGTGGCGATAGACGCGGAAATTTCAAACCAAGAAGAAAAACAATTAAAGAACAATAAAAGTAGTCCGGGTTGCACGAAAGTGTGACCTGGATTTTTTTTGTGTGGATTTGGGGATAAGTGGACGGAGTAATTTTCCTTAACCCTCACTTCGTTCGAAGGTTAGATAAAATTACTCCGTCCACTTATCCCCACTGCTACTGAGCAAAAATTTCGGGAAACACACTTTCGTGAAGACTACTTATTAGCGAGAAAAGAGGCAGGAAACTTACTTAAGGGAAGTGGGATTAAAAGATTATTTCGGTCGAATGTTAGATAAAATTAATTACCACATTTATGCCCACTCCTACTGAGCGTAAAAAAGTTTCAGAAAGGCTATTTAGGGAGAGAAGAGAGTTTGGTTAAAATTACTTTTAGAATAAGGGTTAAGAGAAGAAAAGATGTTTGTTAGATAATGGAAATGAGATGGTTATTTGTGTTAAGTAAAGGAAAAGTGGGGAGAAGATATTTGTAGAAAATATTTAAAGGATAATTTGGAAGGGAGTGTTGGAGTAGGTAAAAGTGTAAAATACAGGTAGAACAACAGGAAGAGAGAAATTTTGATACATAATAAACATTTTTTATACACAATAAACATGAGATGTTGCAATATATAAATTGGTTCTATAATATATGCTATTTTAGCTGGATTGGTATCGTTACCAATAGGACCTTTTCAAGTTATTACACAAACACAAGTTTTTGCAGAAACACTTGAAAATGGTTTAAGTACTACATCAGAAGATGGTGTTATATTACAAGCATATAACTGGTCATTTAATACAATAAGAGAGAAATTACCTGAAATTGCAGCAGATGGTTATACAACTATTCAAACATCTCCAGTACAAGGTACAAAAGAAAATGGTCGCTCTGCATCACAATGGTGGCTTTTATATCAACCTACTAATCAGGCAATTGGAAATGCACAGTTAGGAACAAGAGATGACTTTGCGGCATTATGCGCAGAAGCAGAGAATTATGGTATAAAAATTATTGTAGATGCCGTTTTAAATCATATGGCAAACAACGGAAATAAAGATAGCTGGAAGGGCGTTGTTGACCCAGCATTTGATAGAGATGATTTTTATCACAATAAAGGGCAATGTAATCAGTGGGATAATAGATGGGCGGTTACACAGCAAGGAATCGGTATGCCAGATCTTAATACACAACATCCAGAAGTTCAGAATAAAGCAAGAAATTTCTTAAATGATTGCATTGCTTGTGGTGCAGATGGATTTAGATTTGATGCTGCAAAACACATTGAAACAAATAAAGGTTGGGATTGTGGACAATCTTGGGCAGGTAGTTATTGGGACAATGTTTTAGGTGGTTTAAATAACAAAGATAATCTTTTCTTATATGGTGAGATATTACAAGGCGGTGCAGATAATATGGAGGCTTATACAAATTATATGCGTGTCACAGACCATAATTACGGTGGAACTTTGAGAGAGGCAGTAGCTAATAAAAATCTTTATGGTATTGGAAATTATAACAGTGGCCTTTCTGCTTCCCAATTAGTAAGTTATTTTGAAAATCATGATTCATACCAAGATGGTAATTCAACGTGGTTAAATGATTATCAAAGAAAAATGTGTTGGGGAATTTTAGCTACTAGGGCAGGTGTAACACCAATGTTATTAGCACGTCCAGCTGGTACAATAGGAGAGGCAGGAGATAACTTATGGAAAGATCCAGAAGTAGTAGCAGTTAACTTCTTCCACAATGCAATGGCAGAAGAAAATGAATATATTCGTTATCCAAGAAGAGAAACAGTAGTAATTGATCGTGGTACAATAGGTACAGCTATCATTAATACATCAGATGGATTCTACTTAGATAGTGAAACAAACTTAAGAGATGGTAATTATCAAGATAAGGCAGGTTCTGGTGCAACATTTAATGTATCTGGCGGAAGGATTAGAGGTCAAGTGCCAGGTGGAAGAATTGTTGTAATTGGTACATACGGTGAACCAGTTCCTACTCCTACTCCTATTCCTACTCCTAGTACTTCTGTAACAGTTTCACCAGAAGTACCAGTTAGTGGAGAAGAAGTTACAATAACATATGATGCATCAACTACATCACTAGCAGGTTCAGGAAATATGTTACTTCACTGGGGATATGATAGTTGGCTTAAAAACTATGATGTAGCAATGGATAAAATAGATGCTAATAAATGGGAAGTAACAATTACAGTGCCATCTAATGCAACAGATACATTAGATTTTGTATTTACAAATGGTACAACATGGGATAATAATAATACAGAAGACTGGCATTATAAAATTACTACAAATCCTACTCCTATAGAAAGACCAACAGCTTATTTTGTAAAACCAGCTAATTGGAGTGACAATATTAATATTTATGTATATGATGAAAGTGGTAGTAGCGTTAAAGAAGTAAAATCATGGCCAGGTGTAGCTATGATAAATGAAGGAAATGGTTTATATAGTTATACTTTACCAACAGGATGGGATAGCGCACGTGTAATCTTTAATGATGGTAATAGCCAGATTCCAGGTCAAGGACAAACAGGTTATGAGTTAACAGGAAATATGATTTATGATAATGGCAATTGGAGTAGTTATGCAGTAGAAAAAACAGCAGTAATAGCAGAGCAAGTAGAAACAATGGAATTACAAGCAATAGCAGAACAAGCAACAATAGAAGAACAAGCAGCAGTAGAAGAAGTAGCAGCAACAACAGAAGAATAAAAGTAACAGAGAAAATAGTGTACTATTAAGCGTATATACAGTAAATAAGGAGATACCTAGCCAATCTTTGTAGGTATCTCCTTATTTTAGTGTTATATAAGTGTTAGTGTTTAGCTGGCAGATTCAAAGTATTGTAATATAAGGCCAGCAGCTAGATGAAAGCCGGTTGTAAGGCTTGAAATATCTACCCATTCCTCTCTAGTATGAGCACCAGCTCCTTGATAAAGGCCGAAACATACCGTTGGAATACCTAGTGAAAAGGGGATATTGCAATCTGTAGAAGCAGATACTAACTTAGGTTTATGACCTGTATAGTATGTAATAAGTGCTTCACATCTTTTAGTAAGTGCAGATTGTAAGGCGATATTAGTATGTTGCATACAAGGTCTTGTACCCAATTCCTCAATTTCAATATCTAATCCTTTTGCAACATATTCATTAATTACTGTAGTAAAATTATTTTTCATAATTTCAAGGCATTCATGAGTATCTGAACGATACTCATAAAGAACGGAGGCATTTTCAGCAATTGTATTTACAGAAGTACCTCCTTCAATGACACCTACATTATAAGTCGTTTGACTTTCACCAACCTTAGGGATATCTATAGCATAAAGTTTAGTAATTAAAGAAGAAAGGTAATAAATTGCATTACGATTACCGAAGTCTTGGAAGCTATGCCCACCTTCTGTACGAACTGTGATTTTATATCGTGAAGAACCTACAGCTTTTTGACAAAGTGTATTATAGGTACAATCAAAAGAGATAACCTCACGTATACGCTTGCCATAATCTTTAATGAGCTGTTTGCAACCTTTAAGATTTCCGAGACCTTCTTCACCTGAATTAGCTACAAATAAAATACCACAATTAGGCTTAAGGTTTGATAATGTAATATATTTAGCCATTAGTAATAAAATGGCTAAATTAGCAGTATCATCTCCAACGCCTGGTGAGTAAATTTTATTATCTTTAATCTTAACTGGCATAGGGGTTGTATCAGGAAATACAGTATCCATATGTGCCATGAAAATAACGATTTCATCATGTTCAGCGCAGCCTATAGGATAGAGAACATTAAGTGCTTCATCAATATGCACCTTTTTGGCACCGCAACTTTCAAGGTATTCTTTGCAAAACTTGGCACGTTGCTGCTCATGGAGAGAAGGTGCTGGCACTTTACAAAGAGATACGAGTAAATCAACAAGTGCGTCAGTATTTTCTTTAATATAAGCTTCCATTTCTTTAGGTAATTTGTAAGACGTCATGATTATGCCTCCCAATTAATTACTTTATTTACGTTTCCAAATAGTAAAAGCAAAATGATGCCCATCTTCTGTGAGGGTTTCACCTGGCGTACTTTGAATCATTTTAAATTGATCATCGTATTCAGGAAAGCTTGTGTCACCATCAATGACTTTATCAACTAAAGTGATATAAAGATAATCTGCATAAGGAAGGAAGAGTGTATAAATTTCTCCACCACCTATAATGAAAATATTTTCTTCAGCTTTACAAATTTCTAAAGCTTCATCAAGACTATGAATAACAGAAACCCCTTCAGCAGTAAAGTTCAAGTCTCTAGTTAAGACAATATTTTTACGGTTTGGAAGAGGCCTACCAATACTTTCAAAGGTTTTACGGCCCATAAGAACAGTTTTACCACTAGTAGTTTTTCTAAAGTATTTAAGGTCTTCTGAAATATGCCAAGGAAGCTGATTATTAATGCCGATTTGATTGTTTTTGCTAGTTGCTACAATTATATTAATCATATTAAAACCTTCCTTTTATAGTATATTAAACTGCCACAGGTGCTTTGATAGCAGGATGTGGGTCATAACCGATAAGCTCTAAATCTTCCATATCAAAGTCAAATACACTTGTTTTAGCTGGATTTAATTTAAGTGTTGGAAGTGGACGAGGTTCTCTAGTAAGTTGTTCTTTAATTTGATCAATATGGTTTGCATAAAGATGAACATCTGCACCAGTATAAACGAGATCGCCTACTTCAAGTCCACATTCATGCGCAATAAGATGAGTAAGTAATGCGTAAGAGGCAATATTGAAAGGTAAGCCTAAGAATACATCATTAGAACGCATATTAAACATACAACTTAATTTATTATTTAAAACATAGAATTGGAAACAGAAATGACAAGGTGGAAGTTCCATAAGGCCCTCATACACAGAAGCTACATCCCAGGCATTTACAAGGAGTCTTCTAGATGTAGGATTAGTTTTAATTTCATTAATAACCCATTTGATTTGGTCATAAACTTTACCATTGCCACCTTCCCAGTGACGCCATTGTTTACCATATACATTACCAAGGTCACCATAAGTATTAGAAAACTCATCGTCTGTAAGCACTTTTTCTTGATAAATATGAAGTTGCTCCTCATAAATTTTATTAAATTCAGGATCTGTTGTACAACGAATTCCGAAGTTACTCATATCAGGACCTTTGTAATCATCAGATTCAACCCACTTTTTGAAACCCCATTCATCCCAAATATGATTGTTATTTTGAAGTAAATAACGAAGTTTTGTATCTCCTTTTAAGAACCATAGGAGTTCTGAGGCGATTAAACGAAATGGTACACGTTTTGTTGTAAGAAGTGGGAAGCCTTGAGAAAGATCAAAGCGAAGTTGCTGACCAAAGGTACTATAAGTACCTACACCTGTACGGTCTTCTTTAAAAGTACCATTTTCTAATATATTTTTACACATAGCTAAATAAACTTTATCAACTTGATTCATTATAAAAAATACCTCCTTAATACCTTAAGTATATAGGAATTTTTAAGAGACGTACAGGCATAATGCATAAGGATAGAAATAGAATATGTATAATTTGAGTAAAATGCATAAATGTGGAATGAGTATAAATGTCCATATTATTAAAGATATTAGTGTAAAAAAGTATATTAAATAAATAAAAACTAGTAAAAAATTTGATAAAATATCCAATAATGATTGAAATCGCTTGATTTTTCTATACATTTATGATAATATTACGAAGTAAGTTAAAATATTGAAACGGAAACGATAGGTAGGCCTCTTGTAGTATTAAAACAGCAAGACCGAAGAACGTTTTGGGTAACAGTGTTTTAGCAATTATGTATTTTTTAAGGAGGCCTAGTTAACATGACAGGTAAAGTAAAATGGTTTAACGCAGAAAAAGGTTTTGGATTCATCGAAAGAGAAGGTGGAGATGACGTATTCGTACACTTCTCAGCTATTCAATCTGAAGGATACAAAACATTAGAAGAAGGTCAAGAAGTTGAATTCGACATCGTTGAAGGTAACAGAGGACCACAAGCTGCTAACGTTATTAAAAAATAGTTAAATATAAAAACTACTCATAGTAAATGAGTAGTTTTTTTTGTTTTAATAATTTAAAAATTAAGTCAAGTAATTAAATAAAATATAAAAACACACTTCTATATCTTCTTGTTTGTGGTAAAATATGTAGATTGAAATTTGGAGTTTTATATTAATAGATATTGAGGCAAAAATATATTTATTATCTTCGAGTTTCATAAATTAAATATAAGAAGGTATAGAAAAATGGAACAAATATTTTCTAAACAAATAGTAAACTCAGGTAGGCAAAAAGAATTAGATTTTGCCAAAGGATTAGCTATTATCTTTATGGTTTTAGTTCATACAGGTGAGTATTTCCAAGGGGAAAGTGGTGAATTGTATGAAAGAATTGTAGAGTTTTTAGGAAGTCCACCGGCAGCGCCAATATTTATGATGTTATTAGGGGTAGGTATTGTTTATTCTAAAAAGAATAGTGCAGAGGAATTATTAAAACGTGGTATTATATTATTAATAGGTGGATATATCTTCAATATATTTAGAGAAGGTATACCGTATATGTTATTAGCCAAAAGAACGGGAGATATAACATATATAGTAGAAGCTAAAGCATATTTAGTAGGAATAGATATATTAGCATTCGCGGGTTTAACATTTTTATTCTTTGGTTTAATTAAGAAGTTCAACATTAAGGATAAGTATATTCCAGTTATATGGTGTGGCTTTGCAAGTTTAAACTTAATGTTAAGAGGTATTTCATTCGAGAATAATACACTTAATGCAGTAGGAGGATTATTCTGGGGGACATTTGAAAATTCATGGTTCCCATTTTTAACATGGATTTTTTACCCAATCTTAGGTTACTTCTTTGCATTACTTCTCATTAGATGCAAGGATAAAGATGTATTTTATAAATGGATTTTAGTAAGCATGGGGATTTTAACAAGTGTGTTATGGCTGTATGCATATATTAATGATGTACGTTTTGGTGCATTTGGAGAATTATATCAAACAGAATATTACCATCATGATCTAATGGGTAATATGGTATTGGGTACATTTGCATTATTCTGGTTAAGTCTTTGCTTCTATGTATTAAAAGTTATTCCTGAAGGTATATATAGAGTATTTGCTAGATGGAGTAGAAATACAAATATGATTTATTGTATTCATTATTTAATGTTAGGATGGCTTATACTCATTATTGAAGCAGAGGCACAATCACCTAAAATAGTAATGATTATTGCAATTAGTGTATTTATTGCAACTGATTTAGTATGTATGGCAATTCAAAGATACATCAAACCTAAAAGAGCAAAAGCTCAATCAACAAACATTCAAGGCGCTTAAAATAAATTTAACCCGCAAAAAAGTCAGTTTCAGATAAAATGAAACTGACTTTTTTAATTAAGAATATTATATATGAATTATAGTACATAATATAAGACAGCTAAATAATGACATAGACTACCTAGCATAACAAAGATATGGAAGAGTTCATGAAAACCAAACTTTTCTGAGATATTAGGTTTTTTGAGCCCATAAATGATGCCACCGATTGTGTACATGATACCACCTAATATAAGGAGTGCGAAGCCGCCTAATGAAAGGGCATGATAAAGTGGATTAAGCGCAAAAAGTGCAAGCCAACCCATTCCAATGTAAAAGGCTGTAGAGAGCCACCTTGGCATATCAATCCAAAACATTTTAGTGGTAATGCCTATTATAGCTAGTGTCCATACGGTAATGATAATAAACCATTTCCAAACACCTGTTAAAGAAAGTAGAGCAAATGGCGTATATGAACCTGCAATTAAGATGAAAATCATAGAATGGTCAAGTTTTTTGAGTCGTAAGATTACAGCATCAGTAGCCTGAACTAAATGGTAAATGCCGCTTGTTGTATATAATAAAATGAGACTGAGTCCAAAAATAATTACGCAAACAGTTGCAGTAGTAGTAAGTGTGTGTGCAACGTGACTAAAATTGAGAATAAATAATGTGCCAATCAGTGAAAGTAGAGCCCCAAAAAGATGTGTGAAAGCATTAATAGGTTCTCTTACATATTGTTTCATCAAATCATCTCCTATATCACTATAAGTAGTTTTAAATACTACTTAATATTATATATAAAATATATCATAGCACAAGGGGGAAGGTCAATATAGTAAAAGGAATAATTTAACTTGATTTTTAAAATGGTGATGTGTATTATAAAAGCTATAAGGTAGGAGGAAGATATATATGGAAATACAATTAATAGACGCAATGATCGAATCACTTAAATTAAATGAGTTGATAGAATTAGAAAGTATTCCTAATATCGACTTATATATGGATCAGGTTATTACGCTTTTTGAAGAAAAACTAGCGCATACAAAGCGTAATAAAGAAGATAAATTACTGACTAAGACAATGATTAATAACTATGCAAAAGACAAGTTATTAATGCCTGCTAAAAAGAAAAAGTATACTAAGGAACATATTATTCTTATGATTTTGCTATATGAGATGAAACAAATCTTAACTATAGCAGATATTAAAGACATATTTGGCACCATTATAAAAGATGGAGAAGTAGATTCTGAGAAGCTAAGTAATATTTATAAGATATATCTAAAAATGAAAGTAAAAGGTTTAGATGCTTTTGAAAATCAAGTAAATGCTATTAATAGTGATTTAAAAGAAGAGATAGAGAACCTGGCTGAGATAGAAGGTAAGGTAGAAGATGAAATAACACAAGATATGCTCATGGCAATTTTACTTACGCAGAAAGCAAATTACTATAAGCGTTTGGCAGAAAAGATAATTGATGAGAAAATAAGCCCTATAAATAGGGGTAATATGAAGAAATAATATTAAAAGGGTACTATATTAGGTACTCTTTTTTAATTTGCATAGTAGAAAATAACAATTTTTAATAACAACTTTTATATTGAGAATTAATTGAATAATAATAAAAATCATGATAAAATACTAACAGGACGTCAACATAATTATAGTTGATGTATATATATTTATATACTAAGGGGGAATAGATAATGGCAAGATTTACACTTCCTAGAGATCTTTACTTTGGTCCTGATGCAATATCAGAGCTCTCTAACCTTAAAGGTCATAAGAAGGCTATAGTAGTAACAGGCGGAAGTTCGATGAAACGAGGCGGATTTCTTCAAAGAGTAGAAGATGTGCTTAAAGAAACTGGCCTTGAGGTACTTTTATTTGAAGGTGTAGAACCAGACCCTTCTGTAGAAACAGTTTTCCGTGGTGCAAAAGCTATGCAAGAATTCGAACCAGATGTAATCGTTGCAATTGGTGGTGGTTCTCCAATCGATGCTGCAAAAGCTATGTGGATTTTCTACGAACATCCAGAAATGACTTTCGAACAAGCAACAGTACCATTTGGACTTCCTAAACTTAGAAATAAAGCTATTTTCGTAGCTATTCCATCTACAAGTGGTACAGCTACAGAAGTAACATCATTCTCAGTTATTACTAACTATAGTAATCATGTTAAATATCCATTAGCTGATTTTGAAATCACACCAGATATCGCTATTTTGGATACTAACATTCCACGTACTATGCCTAAAAAATTAACAGCGCATACAGGTATGGATGCTTTAACACATGCTATCGAAGCATATGTAGCTACAGCTCGTTCACCATTCTCAGATGGTTTAGCACTTAAAGCAATTTCAGATATCTATGATTGCATCGTAGCTTCTTACAATGATGATGAAGAAGCTAGAGGAAAAATGCACTATGCGCAATGTATCGCTGGTATGGCTTTCTCTAATGCATTATTAGGTATTGTACATAGTCTTGCACATAAAATTGGTGCACAATATGAAATTCCACATGGTTGCTGTAATGCAATTATGTTACCATATGTCATTCAATATAATGCTAAAGAATGTCCAGAACGTTTTGCAGATATTGCAAGAATTATGGGACTTCAAGGCAGAACAGATGCTCAACTTATCAACTCATTAGTTGATGCAATCAAAGCATTAAATACAAAATTAAACATTCCTAATAGTTATAAAGAATATGGTGTAACAGAAGAAAAATTCAAAGAAACAGCAGATTTCATTTCAGAGCAAGCAGTACTCGATCCATGTACAGGTTCTAACCCACGTACAATCGATGTAGCTAATATGAAAAAAGTACTTACATGCTGCTACTATGGAGAAGACGTTACATTCTAAAAAAATAGAAGAAGAGCCGTGAAGCTATTTAATAAGCTTCACGGTTTTTTTGTAATAAGTTAAAATGTTTGATTTATATGGTTTGTGTAAAGCTATTAGATGAAATAATAAATAAAAAAGGTCGTAGGGATAATCCCAATGTCATTAAGTTAGCTATCTTTCTTAATGATTAATTATAAACCAAGAATGTT
>CALGWE010000374.1:0-1111 GCA_937935915.1 uncultured Clostridia bacterium | reverse complement strand
CTTCACAAACCTCAAGTCTTTTATCTCCTAACTCATAAACACGATAATCCTTTTCAATCATCTTTTCTGGTAAAAGTTCTAAAAGTGCCTCATAATGGTCTTTACTAATCTCAAACTCCACCTCTTGACGTGATAAAGTCCCATCTGACTTAAAGCATAATTTATAAGTTGTACAATCCACGTTAACCGTTTTACGAATACGTGCCTCAATATCTGCAGTGCAAAGATATCCCTGTACCACCTGTGCCCTGCGAATACATTCACCCCTAGGAAAACCTGATACTAAAAAACGTCTTTCTATTTCCATGTCATTACTCCTAATACCTTATATTCTATATTAATATAACATATTATAAGACATCCCCCAACCTTATTAGACAATTAAATTTTTCACCCATTTTAGAAGTACATACACGATTCCAACCTGTCATTCATATAATGATTATGAGCCCTTTCTTATGGAGGTATATCTATGCTACCTTTATTCTGTTTTTCGTATTTTAGTAGCATTACTTCCTTTCCTCAACCGCTTACCGCTGAAGAGGAAAAATATTACTTAGAGCTTTATCAGCAGGGCAATGAAAACGCTAAAAACATTCTTATTGAACACAATTTAAGACTAGTGGCCCACATTGTTAAAAAGTATAATAATGCCAATTCCGAAATGGATGATTTAATCTCTATTGGTACCATTGGTCTTATTAAAGGAATCACTTCTTTTGATGCCTCTAAATGCACTAGACTTGCTACTTATGCAGCTAGATGCATAGATAATGAAATATTAATGAATATTCGTTCAGAGCGTAAAAAGAAAAATGAAACTTCATTGCAAGCGCCTATTGGCACTGATCAAGAAGGTAACGAAATTTCCTTATTGGATATTCTTTGTATAGATGGTGATACAATTTTTGATCAAGTTGACTTAGATATTGAGGTCAGACGCCTTTATATGCATATCAAAACCCTCTTAAAGCCTCGTGAAAAAGAAATACTACTACGTCGTTATGGACTTTATAATAGACAAGAACAAACACAACGTGAAATAGCTGAGGAAATGGGCATTTCTCGTTCTTATGTCTCTCGCATCGAAAAGAAAGCGCTTAAAAAACTG
>CALGWE010000373.1:0-2414 GCA_937935915.1 uncultured Clostridia bacterium | reverse complement strand
CAAACTTTGATAATTCAATTTTAGCAGGTCTTGATGCAAAGACAATCGACTTCAAATATAGTCAAAACTACAAAAATATCTTTGATTTATATATTAATAACTCTTGTACAGCACCAGCAATGCTAAGTAGCAAATCTGTAGATGATTCTATGGCTGAATTTGCACTTGGTAAAGTAGCAATGGTTCAAAATGGTAACTGGGCTTGGGCACAAATTAGTGGTGTAGATGGCAATACAGTTACAGAAGATAACATTAAATACTTACCAATTTACACAGGTACTGAGGGCGAAGAATCTCAAGGTCTTTGCATTGGTACAGAAAACTATTTCTCAGTAAATAGTAAAGCATCTAAGGAAGCACAAGACGCTTCAGTTGCATTCCTTGAATGGCTCTTCTCAAGTGATAAAGGTAAAGCTTATGTAACAAATGACTTAGGTTTCATCGCACCATTTAATACATTTACAGATGCTGAAAAACCAGCAGATCCACTTGCTAAAGAAGTATTAAATTGGATGGGTAAAGATGGTATTCAATCTGTACCATGGACATTTAGCTGCTTCCCAAGTGAAGATTTCAAAAACACATTTGGTGACCAACTTGTTTCTTATGCACAAGGTCAAGAAGATTGGCAAGCAGTAGAAACGGCAGTTAAAGATGCATGGGCATCTGAAGTTGCAGCTAAAGCTGAATAAGACATGTAATTATCCTAACTATATAAAAGAAGTAGGTCCACTACTGGCCTACTTTTTTTATACAAGATATCAATAGATTAAGGGGGAGAGGGCTATGGAGAAAATTCTAAAAAGATACTTTCCGTTATTTGTATTACCTACACTGATTGCCTTTACTGTAGCGTTCATTGTACCATTTGTATTAGGGGGCTACCTTTCTTTTACAAAATTTACAACTGTTACAGATGCTAAATGGGTAGGCATTAGCAACTATATCAAAGCTTTTTCAAATAAGGATTTCTTAAGTGCACTTTGGTTTACAGCCAGATTTGCGATTGTTTCAGTACTTTCTATTAATATTTTTGCCTTTGCATTAGCACTTTTACTTACAAAGGGCTTTAAAGGAACAAACTTATTCCGTACGATTTTCTTTATGCCTAACTTAATTGGTGGTATTGTACTTGGTTATATATGGAAACTTATTATCAATGGGGTTTTACAACATTGGTCAGTAACACTTACATATAGTCCATCTTATGGATTTTGGGGACTTGTGGTGTTAATGAACTGGCAAATGATTGGTTATATGATGATTATTTATATTGCAGGTATTCAAAGTGTGCCAGATACTTTAATTGAAGCTGCTAAAATAGATGGGGCAACATCAGGGCGTATTTTAAGAAGTATTACGATTCCACTTGTTATGCCATCTATTACAATTTGTATGTTCTTAACTGTTTCTAACTCATTTAAACTTTTTGATCAAAACTTAGCATTAACTGCAGGTGATCCAGCCAATAGAACATCTATGTTAGCCTTAGATATTTTCAATACCTTCTATGGTAAAGTAGGCTGGGAAGGTGTAGGTCAGGCGAAGGCTGTCATCTTCTTTATACTTGTTGCACTGATTACACTGCCACAGTTATTACTTACAAGAAGCAAGGAGGTTGAGCAATAATGAATAAAACAACCAGCAAAATTGGAGAATGGATTTTATTTGTGTTTACACTTGCTTTAAGTATTTTGTTTTTAATGCCAATCTTAGTTGTACTTATGAATTCATTTAAAGGAAAACTTTATATTAGTGATGCACCATTTAAAATGCCAACAGCTCAGACTTTTTCAGGCATTGCCAATTATATTACAGGGCTTACACGTACAGGATTTTTAAGCGCCTTTGGCTATAGCCTTTTCATTACAGTCTTTTCTGTAGCAGTTATTGTGCTTTTAACAGCTATGACGGCTTGGTATATTACAAGAATTAATGATAAGTTTTCAAAAGGATTATATTATCTCTTTGCTTTTTCAATGATTGTACCATTCCAAATGGTTATGTTTACTTTAACTAAAGTAGCTAATACTTTAAGACTTGATAACCCTATAGGAATTATTTTAGTTTATTTAGGATTTGGTGCAGGGCTTTCAGCATTTATGTTCTGTGGATTTGTAAAATCTGTACCTATTGAAGTAGAAGAAGCTGCTTTAATTGATGGTGGAACACCAGTACAAACATTCTTTAAAGTCGTATTACCTATGCTTAAACCGATTTTAATTACAGTAGCCATCTTAAATACAATGTGGATTTGGAATGACTACTTACTACCATACTTATTAATAGGAAATGATTATAAAACGATTCCTATTGCTATTCAGTACTTAAAAGGTGGTTATGGTTCTATTGATATGGGAGCCATGATGGCAATGTTAGTACTTGCAATTATTCCAATTATTATCTTTTATCTA
>CALGWE010000372.1:0-1353 GCA_937935915.1 uncultured Clostridia bacterium | reverse complement strand
ATGGGATGCTTATATGACAGATTGGTTCTTCCGTGAAGGCTATGATTCAAATAAACCATATGTAAGCCAAGAAGTGGCTAAACAACGTTTGAAATCTTATATTGAACAAGTTGTGACACACTTTGAAGAGAAATATCCAGGCGTTATTTACTGCTGGGATGTTGTCAATGAAGGTGTTGAACCATCTAATAAATTAGATGCTAGTGACCCAAGAGCTGTAGAAGATAATATTTGGTCACAAAGAGTTGGTTCAGATTACATTGAACTCTCATTTAAATATGCTAAAGATGCAATAGATAAATGTGCACTTGAAAATGGTGGTAAAACAAATATTAAATTAATCTATAATGATTTCTCTACATTCTATCCAGAAAAACGTGATGCAATCTGCAATCTTGTAAAGAGCTTAAATAGCTATGAAAAAGATAGCAATGGTGAATACATTAAACTTTGTGATGGTGTAGGTATGCAAAGTTATATCGGTGGCTATGGTAAACAAGAAGGCTGCATGAATACAGGCGATATTACTTTAATTAAAAATGCCATTAAGAAATTCCATGCATTAGGTGTAGAAGTACAAGTTACAGAAATGGCTGTACGTAACTATGACAATAGCCCTGAAACAGTAGAAAAACATGCTAAATTTTATAAAGCATTATTTGATATGTTTGTGAGCTTAAATGAAGGTGAAGATAAACCATTAACAGGTATTAGCATTTGGGGATTATATGATAATCCATCTATGCCAACTTCAGATTATAGCTGGTCAATGAATAGTCCATACTGTGGATTATTTGATGAAAACTTTAAACCAAAAGAAGCTTTAAAATTAGTAGAAGAAACACTTGTAGAAAACTTACCAGCTAGTGCATTTGAAGAAGATAAAGAGGAAGAAGACAAAAAGGACGAAGAAGAAGATAAGAAAGATGAAGAAGGTAAAGAAGAGGAAACAACAAGTCCATTAAGCATTGCAATTAATTCAGATTGGGGTCAAGGTGCAGTGGCTAATGTGACAATTACAAATAATACAGGTAAAGACTTAAATGGATGGCAATGTACTTTTACAATCAACCGTCCAATTACACAAGTATGGAGTGCTGATTTAGTAAGTAGCGAAGGCAGTACTTATACAATCAGTAATCCAGCATGGCAACCTAACTTAAAAGCGGGCGAAAGCTATACTTTTGGTTGTATGTTAGGAAGTGGTGAAGCTAGTGTAAACGCTGTTAATATGACATTAAAGTAAAATAATATTGGGTATCGCAAATAGTTCCGCTGAGGTAGTGGTGGGGTTGAGGATACTCCTTCCGTAATTTATGAGAGGCTAAGCAAATAGAATTAAAGAACGGTCAA
>CALGWE010000371.1:0-4001 GCA_937935915.1 uncultured Clostridia bacterium | reverse complement strand
GAACAATTTCTACTTCCTTAAAATCTTCTCTTGTTGTACTTCTACACCAGTCCTCATAATCAAAACAAACTATTCTCATCTCATCTTCATTTGAAGCTATTAAATCAATACATATCGGACCACTTGAATTAAATTCACCAATGTATAAATAGTTTGCTTTTATCAGTTCAGGAGTATTTTCTATAGATTTGATTATATATTCTAATTCTCTAGTAAATGGTTGTATTGATAATTCCCACGTTACTTCAACATTATCTTCAAATAAAAAGTTATCTACTGTGCCATTTAACTTAGTAATCAAATGGGCAAATGTACCTATAAATTCTTTATATAAATTAGGAAACTTAATACAAAATCTTTCTTCTATTTTCTTTATTTCATTTGAGGTAATTGATGTAGCAACTAATTTCCAAGTATTATTAGTCTTATCAATTGGTTGTTTATCTATTATTTCCTTAGGAATGTGGTATTTTCCTTCTAATTCTTCATAATTCAACTTGAATATCTCAGTATTATTTTTTAGATTTTTAAAGCAATCTCTTATAAAAATGTTTTCCATCATTTTATACTCCTTTTCACTTTTTACAGACTCTACGTTTAGTCTTTTTAGTTTGTAGATTCTGTGGCAATCCTTTTGCCCCCTTTATTACTTGACCATTGGTATGTATTTCTATATGCTTATTAGCCCATTTATTTAATTTAATTTTAAACTGTTCATAATTTTTGCTCTTATGAATTATATCAAATATTTGATTGTGGGCCGCCTTACTAGCTGGATTCGTCCCGTGAAAATCATCTAGTACTTCACCTGTAGCAGTCTTAATATTAATGAATTTTAATGAACCAATAGAACTAGTCCCATCCAATACTTCTTGTACTGATATTTTCCACTTCTTCCAATTAGGTGCTTCTGAAACAGCTAACCACTCATGTTTAGTTCCTCCATTACGAAGTCTACTTGTATTTCCTAGTAACTTTCGTATTTTAGTATCTTGATATAATGTTTTCACCTCTTGACTGCTTAATCCATCAAACCATTTAACAAAACCTGTTTTTATTGTAGGAATTTCATTGTTAATAGTAGTCTTCTTAAGAATAGCCATTATTGCAGGGTTATCACTCTTTACCGGAGCATATCCACTAGGATCATAGTATATAACTGGGTTATTCTCACAATATGCATACAGATTAAGTCCATCGCCACGATAAATATCCTCTTGGGTAAACCTACCTATTATAGGATTATAATATCTTGCCCTTAAGTAATATTGCTGGGTAATACTATCAAACTGCTGACCTACATAGGTTATTCTATTATGTACCAATTCTTCACTATTTAATACATTGCCAAAGGCATCATAAAAATAGTGGTTCTTTATAATGGCTGTTTCATCTGTAATATACAGTGTACTGCCTTGCTCATCAGGATGATAATAGTACGTACTATAGGTATCATTGTCTTCATTTCTGATTTCAGCCCCTACTACTTCATATCCTCTCGCAAAACGGCTAATCAGCTCATTATTGGCATCTGTTTCAACAAGCACATTTTCTTTATGGAAAATAAACTTCACTAAGCGTTCATTTTCTTCAAGCTCATAACGTAAGCCTTCGGCATCATAACGACTTATAAGCGTGTCCCCATTTTGCATGCTCGCTTTGACTTGTTGATGAAATACATTATAGCTATATGCATTGGTGCCAGTTGGTGTTGCTTCTTTTATTGTATCCCCTTGTGGACTATAGGTAAAGTAGGTAATGCCATTCTTTTGATGTAACTGCGTCAGTTGATTTTTAACATTATAACAATACTTTTCTGTGATACCATTTGTCGTCTTTGTTAAGCGATTGCCCACCTGATCATAAGTAAAGCTTTCTTGTCTGCCATCATAACTTGCCGCTACAAGTCGGTTCATCTTGTCATAGCTATAGTATACTTGATGTTGACTGCCCACTTTATTTAAACGATTGCCATTTAAATCATAAGCATACTTATAATCAACTAAAACCTCACCTGTTGGTGTAACTGTAACTAAGCTCTTGACATTTGCATCCCCATCATAACTATAAGTAGAGGTTATGCCATTGCCATACACTATTTTTTCAACCTGTCCACTTACACCATAACTATAAGCTGCTAAAGATTTCCCTGTTTCATCTGTTAGATGTTGGGTGCGATTGGCGTTATCATAGCTGTAATGGGTAATTTTACCTGTTACATCTTGAATACTTGCAATTTTACCATTTGGCGTATACGTATAAGCTAATAAGTTTCTCCCTGATGCACTTTTACTTTGCAAGTTCCCATCTGGTGTATAAGTATAATGATAAGCCATCCCTTTAGTACGGGCATCACTTAATAGCCCATCTGGATAATACTTAAAGCTTTCTGTAATGACGCCATCTTGTTTAACATCATAGCCTTGCCTAAAGACAATATTGCCATCACGATTATAAGTGGTTGTGACCCGATTGCCTTCTCGGTCGATATGACAGCTTAACTGACCTTCTTCATTATAATAAAAGTATTCACTTAAACCTTCTTGGTCAATAATCTCACAAACTTTACCTTGACTATTGTACTTATAAGTAATTGTGCCACCATTGGCATCTGTAGTACTTGTAATATGTCCAGCATAATCATAAGTATAACGTTCACTGCCACCTTCTGGTGTAATAATCTGAACAATTCTGCCCCAGTCATCTAAATCATAGCGGGTTGTATTGCCATTGCCATCTACAATACCTGTAATATTACCCCTTGCATCATAGTAATAAGTCTGTGCTGCCGTATTTTGCAATCTACTATTCGGCGTTATAATTTCTTTCATTTGACCAAGTAAATTGTAAGTATAGCTTACTTTTTCATGCGCCCCATTTTGAACATCTATTAATTCGCCATGGGCATTGTAAGCCATCTCTTGTATCAGTTCACCCATCCCATTATGTGTGGCTGTTACTTTGTCTTGAAAATTATAACCATACATTGTCCCTGGTCCATCATCTAACTGGGCATCATATTGGGCTGGTAAAACTTCTTTAATCATACGGTCATTGGCATCATAGAAAAGTCTTGTTGTATGGCCTAACACATCTGTATAATGGGTTAATCTGTCTTTCGCATCATAAGTATAACGGGTCGTTTTAGGCGTTTCCCCTGTAATATCTATAGACTCCGTTAGTCTTCCTGCTGGGTCATAGTGATATTGCCATTTACGATAAATACCATTTTGTTTATCGATTTCATACTGACCAATAACTTGATCTAAGGCATCATAAACTTTTTCAGTCACATAACCTTTAGGTGAAATTTCTTTTGTCAGATTCCCATTTTTATCATATTCATATTGGGTAATCGCCCAAACACTTTTACTTGGCATTTCTGGTACAAGGAAACGTTGATCCAGTTCTTCTTTTTTCTCAATAAGCTGCCCCGCCTGATCATAGCGATAATAAATTGTTTGTGTTACATTTTCATTTACTTTAAAGCTTTCATAGACTTTTTGATTTAAACAATTATAGCGATACATGACTTTGGCGCCATGACCATCTTTTACACTTATTACTCTTCCCATACGGTCATAAGTAAATATTAGTGTATGATAATAATTAGCGTATTCCTTCTCACCTACTAAATCACAGCCTTGCTGCTCGGTAAGTTTATTTCCTTCACTATCATAGGTATAACGTGTTAGCTGATAACGTACTTCATGCTCTACAATATCTACAGGTACACGTTTTTCTAATAAATTGCCTAATAAATCATAAGTCTGATAAGTGGTATAACCTTTACTATCTGTTATCCCTATAATTTGACCTAAAGCATTATAGGTAAAGTGCTGCATCACTCGCCCCTGCTCATCTATAATCTGAACAAGCTGATTCATTGCATTATACGTATAACAATATCCTAAACCATCATCAGTTTCTTCCTTATAATAAGCCGGGGTAATATGTTTAATAACATTGCCATTACTGTCATAAAAGAAACGTTCAATACC
>CALGWE010000370.1:0-3538 GCA_937935915.1 uncultured Clostridia bacterium | reverse complement strand
TTTATTGCTTTTACAAAGTCACTAAGGTTATCCATTAAAAGGAAGTATAGTTTTTTTCTCCGGTGCAGATAATAGAAGCGTTAATAAATTATAGATTAATAATATGAGAGGAAAGGAGAAGAAAACTATGCCTAAACTCAGGTGTAGTGCCACGACTTGCGGATATAATCAAGAGGAGTGTTGCTGTAGAGATGAGATTTATGTTGCGGGGCACGATGCATCGACTGCTAATGAAACTTGTTGTAACAATTTTTATGAGGCTGAGGGGAATGCAAGAGATGTAGTAAGTCAAAGACCTGATGAAATCATTGAAATTGCCTGTGAAGCGCAGCATTGCATGTATAATCAAAATTGTAAATGTCATGCAGATTATGTGGATGTTAATGGTTATGGCGTAAGTAATGCAGAGGATACAGCTTGTGCAAGCTTCTGCACTCAGAACTAAAGTTAAACATTTTGAGATAATTTTGAGATGATTTTAATAGGGTGAGGACTACCAATGTTGGCAAATTTGGTAAATCCTTATACGTGGGAGTTGTATTCTACAGCTCCTTTTTTTATGGTTTAAAGAAATGATAAGATTATTACAAAGATATGATTAAGGTTTGAAATTAGTGGTAAACTTATATACAATAGATAGAGAACATTTGTTTGGTAAAATGAACAGAAGGTCTATTACTATAGACATTGAGATAAGGAGGCATAGGATGAGTCGATTTGAAATCGTTTCGGAATTTAAACCTACAGGAGATCAACCAGAAGCTATAGAGAAGCTGGCACAGGGGTTTATGGAAGGCAATAAATATCAGACGTTATTAGGTGTAACAGGATCTGGTAAGACGTTTACAATGGCAAATATTATTGAGAAGGTACAAAAACCTACTTTAATTTTAGCCCATAATAAAACATTAGCAGCACAGCTTTATAGTGAATTTAAGGAATTTTTTCCCAACAATGCTGTAGAATATTTCGTTTCATATTATGATTATTACCAACCAGAGGCCTATGTACCTCAAAGTGACACATATATTGAAAAAGATTCAAGCGTGAATGAAGAGATTGATAAACTCCGTCACTCGGCTACAGCTGCGCTTTGTGAAAGAGATGATGTAATTGTTATTGCCAGTGTATCTTGTATTTATGGATTAGGTGACCCTATTGACTATGCAGAGCAAGTATTATCTGTAAGAGTAGGCATGGAGATGGATAGAGATGATGTTTTAAGAAGGCTTATCGCCATTCAGTATGTGCGTAATGATATGGACTTCGCGCGTGCTACCTTCCGTGTAAGAGGGGATACTGTTGAAATTATTCCAGCTGGTATGTCTGAGAAAGCTATTCGTATTGAATTCTTTGGAGATGAAATTGACCGTATTGCAGAAATTGATGCGTTAACAGGGGCTGTTTTAGGGTATCGTGAACATGTGGTTATTTTCCCTGCTTCTTTCTATGCTATTTCAGCAGATAAGATGGAGGCGGCTATTAAACGTATTGAGGATGAACTTGTAGAACGTGTAGCTGAGCTAAAATCAGAAGATAAACTTTTAGAAATGCAGCGCCTCACACAAAGAACTAATTTTGATATTGAGATGTTAAAAGAAATGGGGTATTGTTCAGGGGTAGAAAATTATTCAAGACATTTATCAGGAAGGGCAGAAGGGGAAACACCATTTACCCTTTTAGATTACTTCCCAGATGATTACTTAATGATTATTGATGAATCCCATATGACTATTCCACAAGTACGTGCCATGTATAATGGGGACCGTGCAAGAAAAAATGTATTGGTGGATTATGGCTTTAGATTACCATCAGCCCTTGATAATAGACCTCTTAAGTTTGAGGAATTTGAGAAGAAAATTAATCAATTATTGTTTGTATCTGCCACACCGGCTCAATATGAATTAGAACATTCGCTTCAAATCGCTGAGCAGCTTATTCGTCCAACAGGTTTATTAGATCCACTTATTGAAATAAGACCAGTTAAAGGACAAATTGATGACTTATTAGGTGAAATTAATAAGGTAACAGCTAAAGGTGACAAGGTTATGGTAACAACCCTTACAAAACGTATGGCAGAGGACTTAACTAATTATTTACAAGAAGTAGGGGTGAAGGTGAAATATTTACACTCTGATATTGATACATTAGAGCGTATTGAAATTATTCGTGATTTACGTATGGGTGTATTTGATGTATTAGTAGGGATTAACTTACTAAGAGAAGGATTAGATATACCTGAAGTTTCACTTGTGGCTATTTTGGATGCGGATAAAGAAGGCTTCTTACGTTCAGAGACAGCCCTTATTCAAACTATAGGACGTGCTGCTAGAAATGCAGAAGGCCGTGTAATTATGTATGGTGATACAGTGACGCGTTCTATGGCAAATGCTATGTCTGAAACAGCTAGACGTCGCCAAATCCAAGAAGAATATAATGAGGCCCATGGTATTGTACCAAAGACTGTTAAGAAGAAGGTACGCGACCTTATTGTAGCAACTAAAAGCGTAGGAGATACTAAAGCTAAAGGCTCTATTGAAAAAGACCCAGAATCTATGTCACGAGAAGAATTAGAAAAGGCAATGAAGAAAGTAGAAAGAGATATGAAGAAAGCAGCTACAGAACTTCAATTCGAAAAAGCAGCTGAACTTCGAGATGAACTCATTGTCCTTAAACAAGCTTATTTAGGAAAATAAACTAGCTAAAAGCCTTTCCTAATCACATCGTTGATGCTTAGGAAAGGCTTTTTAGTGCGTAAAAAGTAAGGGATTAAGCATAGTGATAGGCAATACCAATACTGCCAGGCCCCACATGAAGCCCAATGACAGGTCCGATATCTTGAACATCTACATGAATGTTCAAACGTTCTGAGAGTTTTTGGGCAAGAGCGTTACCTTCTGCATAAGCATTGATATGATGTACAGTGATGCCTAATAGTTTATGTGTTTCTAAATCTTTCATTAAACCATCTATAAGTGCTTCAATTGCTTTTTTCTTAGTACGAACTTTTGTATAAATATCTGTTTTACCATCATTAACTGTTAAAATTGGTTTGATTTGTAAGAGGTTACCTAAAAGAGCAGAAGCACTGCCAATACGACCACCCTTTTTGAGATAAGTAAGTGTTTCAGGTGTAAATAAGAAACGGCTATGTGTAATGGTAAACTGAGCAGCCTCTACAACTTGTGAAAGGGTTTTACCTTCTGCAGCAGCTTTAGCAGCTGATAAGACCACATAACCGAGTTGCATGCAGTTTGTACGAGAATCAATGAGTTCGATTTGAGCATTAGGGTATTTTTCTAAAATCATTTCTCGTACAAGATGGGCACTTGTATAAGCCCCACTCATTTCAGAAGATAAAAAGATAGCAACAATGCTATGTCCCTCTTTTACAAGGTTTTCAAAAGCCTCATACATTTCAGCTATTGCGGGTTGTGAGGATTTGGGGATTTCAGAGGATTTTTCAAGTTTAGTGTAGAAAGTAGATAAATCTACGTCCAGTTCACGTTCAGTTTGAGTTGGCCAGGTCACCCCTAAA
>CALGWE010000369.1:0-1038 GCA_937935915.1 uncultured Clostridia bacterium | reverse complement strand
GAAAATGTTGAATCAAAAACAGGATTTATAATATCTTATACTGACCCTGAAAAGGTAGAGAGTGATTTAAGTACTTATTTTGATGTTCAATTTATGTCCATCTACATACTTTTCCGTAACTTGAACCTGATCACAGTAGTAAAGAATTCTCTCTAACCTTTCTTTTAAAGTAAGGCTTCTAGGTGCTTTAATGGCTGAATCATCAATTACTACGGCATCGAAGGCATAGCCAGGTATAAAGGAACCTACTCTTCCAAAGAATGAGCCCCCACCCAATGTAGCAAGATAAAAGACCTCTTCAGTAGTAAGTGGTTTTTTAGTTGGATCAACTAATCGGTAATATAGTTTAGAGACTTGAATGGCCATAGCCATTGATTTTAAAAGTGAAAGTCCTGTCCCCGCTGCTACATCTGAGCCTAATCCAATATGTAATCCTTCATTCATATACTTACGAATAGGCGCAATGCCAGATGAAAGATTTATGTTAGATTCTGGGCAGTGGGCTACATAGACATTATTTTGTTTCATAAGCTTTATTTCTTCTTCTGGACTATATACACAGTGTGCCATCACTGTAGGGACTTTGCCACCAAATAATCCAAATTGATGATAAGCATCACCATAAAACTTTGAACTTGGCATAAGACGTTGTACCCAATCAATTTCATTTAGATTTTCGGATAAATGTGATTGAAGTGGTAAGCTAAATTCTGTTTGAAGTATATGAAGTTTCCCCATTAGTTCATCACTACAAGTTGGTATAAAACGTGGCGTAAGCATTGGCAATGTATGTTTGAAACGTTTATTGGCACTTATAATCCACTCCCTAGTTGCCTCATAGGAGGCAGCCGCACTTTCTTCTTGAAGCTGTGGGCTGCCATTTCGGTCCATGTTAACTTTACCAACATAAGTATGTAATCCACTTGTTTCCAACTGTGCCATTAAATCAAGGGTGGCTTCTGTATGAATTGTTGCAAAGATACAAGCTCTGGTAGTTGTACTATGAAGTAAATCATCTACAAAGATAGAATAGGCCTT
>CALGWE010000368.1:0-2981 GCA_937935915.1 uncultured Clostridia bacterium | reverse complement strand
GGATAAATCTTTCTTTCATTTCTTCTGCTGCTAACTTACTGAAAGTTACAACTAATATATTTCTAGCCTCACAGTGCATTTTTTCAATCATATATTGTATGCGGTTTACAATTACATGTGTCTTACCAGAACCAGGTCCTGCAATTACTAAAGTAGGTGCTAAACTGCAAGTAACTGCTTCTTTTTGGCTTGTATTTAATTCCATTGTTTTCTCCTCTACTTATTTCTCCTTTTAATTATAGTCAAATTATATTATAATAAACATATTCGCTTAAAGAAAGGGGTTAAAATGATGAGTGGGAGTTGGCTTATTTCATTTCTCTTTTTCATGGGTGGTCTCTTTATTATAGGTGCGACCACGAAACGCAGTATTTTAAAAAAGAGTAAAAATAAAGCAAGTGAACAATATTGGGCAAGAGAACATGCTGCAACTTTTTCCCGTAAAAAAGAAATACCTACTGATAACTTTATTACAGTGGATTTTTCCGTTTATCCTATTGTAGAAGATGTAGAGTGTCAGCAGCTTTACGACAAACTCATGCTTTTTAAGGAGCGTCCTTTAATTAATCTTAAAGGTTTTAGTAACGTGGAGCTTAAAGAACGCTATGGCACTATGCAGCTTGAAAAGCTCTCTTACTATGAACAAAATTTCATAGAATATATGAATACTTCTTGTGCTTATGGTAAATTATTATTAAAAAAAGGACATTTACTTGAATCACAAAAGGTCTTAGAATACATACTGAGTATAGGTTGTGATTTATCACAAGCCTATCTTACTCTTATAGAGATTTACACAACTACTCAAATGGATCGTGATGATACATTACGCCATTTAAAAAACTTAAGGGAATTTGCCTGTACAAATATGCAGTCATCACCTTATTTAAAAAAAGTTATATTAGGAATTGATAACGCAATTGATTGCCTAATTTGAAAGCGAGATGTTACAAATGAATATTGGTATTTTTACAGACACCTATTCACCACAGGTCAATGGTGTTGTAAGTTCAATTTTAACTTTAGAAAATGCACTACGTAAACAAGGGCATCAAGTTTACGTCTTTACAATCTCTCATCCAGAGGCAGAAAACGATTCACCATATGTCCATCGTATGGCTAGCCTACCTTTTGTCTTTTTAAAAGATCATCGTGTAGGGATTGTTTATTCTAATAAAGCATTACGTAAAATTAAACGTTTAAAATTAGATTTGATTCTTTCTCAAACAGAGTTTTCATTAGGGATTTTTGCCAAACTTGTTTCAAAACGTTTAAATATACCTATTGTCCATACATATCACACAATGTATGAAGAATATATGCACTATGTGTCAAAAGGGATTGAGCTCTCTCCTGCTATTGCACGTAAATATAGCCGTTCATTCTGTAATGGTGTAGATGGTATCGTTGCACCAACACGTAAGACTGAACGTTTACTTAAAAATTACGGTGTTAAAAAGCCGATTCGCGTTATTCCAACAGGGATTGATTTCTCACCATTTAATCCAAGCGGTTATACAAAAGAAGAAATTACAACCATAAAAAAAGCACATCATATTCCTTTAGATAGTCCAATTGTACTTTTCATTGGACGTGTCGCAAAAGAAAAAAGTATCAATGTCGTTATTGATGCGATGCCTAAATTACTTGAAAAAGTTCCTAAAGCTAAATTAGTTATTGTAGGGGACGGGCCTTCAAGATTAGAACTTGAAGAGCAAGCCAAAAACTTAGGTGTAAGAGATGCTGTGATCTTCACAGGCATGCATCCATGGCGTACAATCGGTAAGATGTATCAATTAGGTGATATCTTTGTAAGTGCCTCAGTTTCAGAAACACAAGGCCTCACTTTCGCAGAAGCTATGGCTGCTAAACTTCCTGTACTAGCTAGAGAAGATGAATGTGTAGCTGGTCTTATCCGTGATCATTATAATGGTGCTTTCTTTAATACTAGTGAGGAACTTGCTGCTTTACTTGCTGAGTTTCTTGCAAATCCAGAAAAACTTTATACAATGGGTGAAAATGCTGTTCATTCTATTCGCCCACTTTCAGCTGAAGTCTTTGGTATGAATGCAGAAGCCTTCTATAATGAAATTGTTACAGATTATAAAGCCCATAAAAAATCTAAAAATGCTTTTGCGCTGCCACATTTAAAGAAAAGCAAAGAGGAAAAACATCGTAAACATTAATTCAAATAACTAAGGGTGCTGCCAGATTTGGCAGCACCCTCTTTTTATGACTTATTTGGTTAATACATATGGCCTTTTTGAATAGCTTCTTGTACTTCTTCAGGTAACTTTGATAATAAATTATTGAGCCCAAAAGGACATTGTTTAATAAACATACATTCCGTGCATTTTGGATTACGGGCTGTACAAATGGCACGTCCATGGGCAATCACTTGCGTATTGTAACGAATCCAATGCTCTTCTGGGAGCTTTTTCATTAAATCCATTTCAATTTGTACTGGATCTTCCTTTAAAGTCAGTCCCCATCTAATTGTAATACGTTTTACGTGGGTATCTACAACAATGCTTGGGATCTTAAAGATATTGCCTCTGATAACATTGGCCGTCTTACGTCCTACACCTGCAAGCTTTACAAGGGATTCAATATCAGAAGGTACTTCACCATTATGATCTCTTACAAGTGCTTTGGCACAAGCTATAATATTCTTTGCTTTATTCTTGTAAAATCCTGTACTTTTAATGGCTTCTTCTACCCCTTCTAATGAAGCCTCTGCAAAGTCATATACCGTTGGATACTTTTCAAATAAACTAGGTGTTACCATGTTTACACGATCATCTGTACACTGGGCACTTAAAATCGTCGCAATTAAAAGTTCAAAAGGCGTACGATGCTTTAAATAGCAGACAACATCTTTAGGATAATTTTCATCTAAAATAGTTAGTATCTCTCTGATATGCTCTTTTTCTTTCATAGTCATTTCCTCTTCTATGCTTTAAGATACAATACTTGTACAC
>CALGWE010000367.1:0-21641 GCA_937935915.1 uncultured Clostridia bacterium | reverse complement strand
GCTCTAAACATAAATAAGTGTTAAGAGATGGGGGCTTTTTTTATGAATAAAATGAGGAAGAGTAGATACTTGATACTACTATTTGTAGTTTTAGGATCAATGACATACATAGGGGCGAGTAACCATATCAAAAGTGATGAGATAGCAAGGCTTTATAAATTAATAAACCTTAATGAGATTACATATGAGCAAGTAACTGTAAATATTAAAGGTATTACAGAGAATATGAGAATGCCTTCTAGCATATTAAATGAAAGAAGAATCGAAGGAGAAAAGACATTAGCAGCAGTTCAAAGGTTAGAAGGTAAGGAAAATACACAATATACTTTAAGCATTAAAAACGAAACTAGAAATGAAGAAACCACCGTTTATAATATGCAGATTCAAGGATTACAAAACCTAGCTGAGGTAGAGGAGATAAGAAATGCCACAATTACACTTTTTAAAGAGTGGCAAGTAGATACGAAAGAAATGATTAGCTTCATTGGTACTGTAAAAGGTGAGTTAAATGAAGGGCAAAGAGAGATTTATAAAAATCAGCTTTTTAAAGCTTTACAAGGAAAATATGTAAATAGTTATCAAGATGATTACAATATGACAACTACTGCTTATTACGGCTATACACCTCTTGTTGATGACTATACTATGAATTTCACAGGTAAAAGAGTTAATATGCAAATTGCATTCACATACAATGAAATTCAAAATGTGACTCAACTTATTATTGCTTTCCCATTTTATAATGCACCCTATTAAAACTAGGTCATCATTTTACACATATATATTTTATGCCTTCATATAATGTAATAATAAGTACAAGTTAGGTGGGGGGAGTATGATGAAGCAACTAATGAAGGCATGTGCTATGGTAGGCATAAGTTTGTTTTTAATTCCTATCATTATTATATATGGCAGTGGTTACAATAGACAAAATATGTTAGCAGAAATTAGGGCAGAGCAAATCAGTCAAACGGATGAGGAGTCAATGCTCTTAGACGAGTCACTTATTATCCCTATTTTAGCTAAAGAAATATCCTATAAATATGAATATGAAGCCATTAAGGCACAGGCTGTTATTATAAGGACATATATGGCGAGAAGAGCTTTGGGGATGCAAGCAAAGCTAGCACTTAGTGGCTATACAGAAGAAGAAATGAAACAGCTTTGGCAAAATGAATATGAGAGTATTTATGAAACTTATAAAGAAGCTGTAGAAGAAACGAAGGATCAAATGATGTTTTATAACGGACAACCTATACAACCTTTATATCATAAATCTAATGGTGGACTTACAAGGAATGCCAAGGATGTATATGATGTAGAAGTACCATATTTAGTTAGTGTAGAAAGTCAAGATGAAGCAAGTAATAAACAGGTGAAGCTTAGTAAAAGTAATATAATCGAAGCACTGTCTAAGAAATATCCAGAATTAGTTGCTAGTGAAAAGAACTTAGAAAATCAGATTCAAGTTATTGAAAAAGATGAAGCAGGATATATTAAAAGTATTCAAGTTGGTAATGTTATTTTAAATGGAGAAGCATTTAAAACATTATTAGGTTTAGAATCCAGTAATTTTAAAATTTATTTATCTGGCGACTATTTTATATTCGATGTTGTAGGTAGTGGGATTGGTCTTGGACTGAGTCAAAATGGGGCCAATGAGCTTGCAAAACAAGGAAAAGATTATAATGAGATATTAAATTATTACTATTCGGGAGTAGAGATAAAAACATACAGCGAAATGAGTAAAAATAATTAAAAAAACCAATTCATTTGAATAATAATGAAAAACTCTGGCGATAATCTAGACGTCGGAGGTGTAAATATGAAAATGAATAAGATTACACAGTTTTTAAAAAGAAATGTGTTTTACATTTCAATGGGAGTTGTGATTGTTGGTGCGCTTGTAGCTGTATTACTTCTACCTAGTGGTGGAAATGTACAACCTGACACAAATATCCCAAATAAACAAGTGGCTGGTAAGGTGTCAGAGGACTATGAAGGCGAAAAGATTATCGTAAATGATGAAATGCCAACAGAGGAAGAAATGACATCAGGTGATGAAACAGATATATCAGAAGAGAAATCTCTTGAGCCAGAAGACATTCAAGAACAAGCACAAGTAGAAGAACAAGCTACTACTGAAGAAGAAACAGAAGTAGCACCTACTCCAGAAGCAACTACAGTTCCAGAGACAGAAGATGAAGCATTAAATATAGAAGCAGCAGTTAGTGACGAATCAGTATCTTTATTTGTAAATCCTGTAGAAGAAAATACTCCTGTAGTTATTGACTTTACTGGAGATAGATTGATAGAGAAGCTAAAGGAAATCAAGGTAAGGCAATTCCTGAACATTACTATGGTGTTTGCTATAATGCTGACAGTGGTAGTAAGATTTATGCAATTGCAGATGGTACAATTGAAGCTATCAAAGAAGATAGTAATGATCTTAGAGACATGTACAAAAACTTTGATAGTTCAATTCCAAATATAGGTCAATGTGTAGTTTTAAAGCTTGAAAACGGTGATGAAGTTATTTATGGACTTTCAGATGGTAAAATGAGTAATGAGCTTCATGAAGGTCAAACAGTTCAAGCTGGTACTGTATTAGGAGAAGCAGGAGACTTTATGCATTCTTTTAAAGCTGAACAAGGTAATGTCTTTTTACAAGTAATACATGATAACAAATCTGTTGACCCAATCCAATATATCGAAACAGCTGAAAAATAAGGAAAGCAGGCTAGCACTTAAGGTGTTTTAGCCTGTTTTTTATTTAGTTACAAATATGTATAAATTTTTAAAGAGAATAAGCCCTAATTTGTAATAAGTAGGAAGTGCTATGCATACATATAAATCAAGAGTCGTGTTAAGGGGGACCTTTTCTTGAAAGCGTATATAGAAGAGAGAGCAGTAGAGGCTGCTAAATTTATCATTACTTATAACGCTACTGTAAGAGAAACTGCTAAGAAGTTCGGTATTAGCAAGAGTACAGTGCATAAAGATGTAACTGAGCGACTTGAAAAGATAAATCCAAAGCTTGCTAATGAAGCTAGAAAAGTTTTAGAACTTAACAAAGCAGAAAGGCACTTAAGAGGGGGACTTGCAACTAAAGAAAAGTATTCAACTATTATGAAATAGTTTAAATATGAGGTTAGTAGGGAGCGATAGTATAAACCTACTAACCTCATAAATATTTTCTAGGTAAAAAGACTAAGAAATACATATAAGTTTTATGCAAATTGGAATGAATAAATGCTATAATATTTGAGGAATTACACATAGAAGAAGTTAATCAAAGAAAATATAAAATATATAAGAGATTATTACTAATAAAAGGAGAAATTATATGTTTGGAATGGGCGCTGATATAGGAATAGATTTAGGTACAGCATATGTACTTGTTTATGTAAAAGGAAAAGGAATTGTACTACGTGAGCCATCAGTAGTAGCAGTTAAAGAAAAAACAAATGAAGTCATTGCAGTAGGTGAAGAAGCTAGAGCAATGATTGGTAGAACACCAGCTAATATTAGAACAATTAGACCATTAAGACAAGGTGTTATTTCGGATTATGACGCAACAGAAGCCATGCTTAGATACTTTATTCAAAAAGCAATTGGTCATAGACTTGTAAAGCCAAGAATTGGAGTATGTATTCCAAGTGGTGTAACAGAAGTAGAAAAAAAAGCAGTAGAAGATGCTACGAGACAAGCTGGAGCTAGATTTGTAGATACTATCGAAGAACCTATTGCAGCAGCTATTGGAGCTGGTATTGATATTTCAAGACCTTGCGGTAGTATGATTGTTGATATTGGTGGGGGAACAGCTGATATTGCCGTTATTTCTTTAGGGGGAGCAGTAGTTAAAAGATCACTTAAAATTGCAGGGGATGAGTTTGATGATACAATTATCAAATTTATGAAAAAGAAATATAGTATTCTTATTGGGGAAAGAACAGCAGAAGAAATAAAAATTAATGTGGGAAGTGTATATAAAAGAGATGTTCCTGCCGAAATAGAAATAAGAGGTAGAGATTTAGTATCGGGACTTCCTAAACATGTAACAGTTAATTCAGAGGAAATTAGAGAAGCGTTAGAAGAAAGTGTTCAGGGAATCATTGATGGTATTCGCAGTGTGTTAGAAGAAACACCACCAGAACTTTCTTCTGATATTTCAGATAGAGGAATTGTACTTACAGGTGGTGGTAGTCTGATATATGGACTTGATAAACTTATTACAGAAGCAACTGGAATTCATACAGTAATTGCAGAGGATGCTATGAGCTGCGTTGCTATAGGAACTGGTATGTGGGTTGAATATAGATACGCAAAAGGTAGCAAAGAAGAATAAACTATCAAAAATAGAGGGTGGATGAAATATGGTTAAGGGTTTGTATACGGCAGCAACAGGAATGAACGTACAATCTAAAAAGATGGATGTTATTTCTAATGACTTAGCCAATGTAAATACTACAGGATACAAGAAGGATACAACTGTTATTAGTTCTTTTAAAGAAATATACATGAAGAGAATTAATGATATGCAGCACAATCAGCCTAACAATGAACAAATTGGTTCAATGACTTTAGGCGCAAAAGTTGCAGAGGTATATACACAATTTACACAAGGTTCAGTGAGAAATACAGGAGAGGTTTCAGATGTAGCGATTCAAGGTGATGGATTTTTCGTAGTCAATACACCAAATGGAGTAGCTTATACACGAGATGGAAACTTTAGTATTAATCAAAATGGTGATTTAGTAACAACTGAAGGTTACAGTGTTATGGGACAAGAAGGTCCAATTAGTTTTGGAGAAGACTTTTTAAGCCAAGGTGGAAATGTTGTTATTAGAGATAACGGAGAAGTTTATTTAAACTCTGAGTATATTGATACACTGGATTTAGCAGATTTTGAAGATAAAAGGGCATTAACTAAGATGAATGATAACTTATATAGTAGTACAGCACCAAGAACAGAATTTAAAGGTGAATTGTTACAAGGATTTTTAGAGACTTCTAATGTTAATTCAGTAACATCAATGGTAGATATGATTACAGTTTCAAGAGCATATGAAGCTAATCAAAAAGTATTACAAACACATGATTCATTATTAGGTAAAGCAGTTAACGAGTTAGCTAGACCATAAGAGATAAAATAGGAGGTAAATAAACAATGGTAAGAGGATTATGGACAGCTGCATCAGGGATGACAGCTCAACAATTAAACGTAGATACAATTGCAAATAACTTAGCAAACGTTAATACAGTAGGTTATAAAAGGGAAACAACAAACTTTAAAAGTTTATTATATGCTAATTTAGCAAGTACAGCTGATAATACAGCACCATCTACGTCCCAAGTAGGTCATGGTGTGCGTGCACTTGCAAATTCGCGTAACTATTCATCTGGAACACTTACACAAACAGATAATCCAACAGATTTAGCGATTCAAGGTGAAGGGTTCTTTGTAATTGATAAAGGAAATGATACTGTAGCTTATACAAAAGATGGTAGTTTTAGAATGTCTTTATTAGCCGATGAAGGTGCATACGCACTTGTAACTTCTGATGGTAATGCAGTTATGAGCACAGAAGATGAATCGATTATTATTGGTGGAGATGTGCCTGTTGAGAAGGTTAAGATCGACCAAGATGGTTCAGTGTATTACATGGATCAAGAAACAAATACAAGGATGGATATTGCACAAATTAAAATGGTGCAATTTGCTAATAGACAAGGGCTTGAAGCAATTGGGAATAACTATTATGTAGAAACACCTAACTCAGGTGAACCTTTAGTAGAAGGCGAAAATGAAGAACTTAAAAGAAGTACAATTCGTACAGGATATCTTGAAGGTTCTAACGTACAAGTAGCAGATGAAATGGTTAAGCTTATCGTAGCACAACGTGCTTATGAACTTAATTCAAAAGCAATTCAAACAGTAGATACAATGCTTCAACAAGCTAATGAACTTAAACGTTAGTTAGGGGGCGGATAAAATGGATATTACAAATATTCAAGGAATAACTAGCTTGCAAAAAGATTTAATAACACAAAATAATAAACTTACAAATGGTGAATTTAGTGAAGTGCTTGAAAAAGCTATGGAAAAGGAAGATACAGATGAGCTTAAAGAGAGTTGTAAGGAAATTGAAACTTACATGCTTTCTTATGTGTTTAAGAAAATGAAAGAGTGCATGTTAACAGATGAAGGAATCACTCAAAAAGGTGATTATGAGAAAATGTTTGAAGATAATATGATAGATGCACTTTGTGAAGAGATGGTAGAAGCAGGTGGTATAGGGCTTGCAGATAGCATGTATAAGCAAATGCTCAATACATACAAGGCACAAAATAGTATGAACGATACAAAAAATAACCAATTAGAAAAGATAAATGGAAAAATATAAAATAAAAGGTTATTGACAAGTAATTATGATATCGTTATAATGAGAGAGACTTAAAACTTAATAATTTAATAATTCTTATCCAGAGAGGTGGAGGGACAGGGCCCTATGAAACCCGGCAACCTAGTTTAATACTAAGGTGCCAATTCCCACGTATATACATACGTAAGATGAGGATCAATGAACGAATAGCAAACCTCATTCTTAGAATGAGGTTTTTTTATTAGAAAAATAGCCTTTCTAGGCTGTTTGCTTAGTTTCAGGAATTCTACAAAAGAAAAAGGAGGCTATGAAAAATGGCAAGAAGATTATTTACATCAGAATCAGTAACAGAAGGGCATCCAGATAAAATTGCAGACCAAGTGTCAGATGCAGTTTTAGATGCGATTTTTGAGAAAGACCCAAATGCACGTGTTGCTTGTGAAACAGCACTTACAACAGGGTTAGTATTAGTAATGGGTGAAATTACTACTAACTGTTATGTAGACATTAACAAAGTCGTAAGAAATACAATTAATGAAATAGGGTACAACGCACCAGAATATGGTTTCGATGGACACTCTTGTGGCGTAATTGTTGCCTTAGATGAGCAATCAGCAGATATTGCTATGGGTGTAGATAAAGCACTCGAAGCTAAAAAAGGTGAAATGACAGATTCAGCAATCGAAGCAATCGGAGCAGGAGATCAAGGTATGATGTTCGGTTTCGCATGTGATGAAACACCAGAACTTATGCCAATGCCAATTTCACTTGCACACAGATTATCAAAAAGATTATCAGAAGTACGTAAAAATGGTACACTTCCATACTTAAGACCAGATGGTAAAACACAAGTAACTGTAGAATATGATGGTGACAAAGTTGTTAGAATCGACACAATCGTAGTTTCTACACAACACTCAGAAGCAGTATCTCAAGAACAAATTCATGAAGATATTATGGAATACGTTATTAAACCAATCGTTCCAGCTGAACTTTTAGATGATGAAACAAAATACTTCATCAACCCAACAGGACGTTTCGTAATTGGTGGACCAGTTGGAGATGCTGGACTTACAGGACGTAAAATCATTGTAGATACTTACGGTGGTTATGCAAGTCACGGAGGTGGAGCTTTCTCAGGGAAAGATCCAACAAAAGTAGACCGTTCAGCAGCTTATGCAGCAAGATATGTGGCTAAAAATATTGTAGCAGCAGGACTTGCTAAACAATGTGAAATTGAACTTGCTTATGCAATTGGTGTAGCTAAACCAGTATCAGTACTTGTTAATACAAAAGGTACAGGTATCGTAAGTGATGAAAAACTTGTTGAGATTGTAAATAAACACTTCGATCTTAGACCAGCAGGTATCATTAAAATGTTAGACCTTAGAAGACCTATCTACAAACAAACAGCAGCATATGGTCACTTCGGTCGTACAGATGTAGATTTACCATGGGAAAGAACAGATAAAGCTGAAGCATTAAAAGCTGAAATTTAATTTAAACAATAGAAAGCTAATTTTAGCAATAGAGAGTTAATAAAAAAGTTAGTGGTGGAGTATATAAGGTGGCTGTGATAGAGAATTCATAGCCACCTTTTTTTAGGTTTATTAGCTGGTAAAATTAAAACCGAAACGTACTGTAATATATTTGAAATAGGGATATGTATTGAAAAAAGATTGAAATTATTATAATATTTAGAAGTGTGAATACTTAGAAAAGGAGAATAGAATATGAAAAAGAAATTATTAGCTTTAGTCATGGTAGTTTTAACAGCTATTATGATGATTGGTTGTAGTAAAACAGGCTTAAGTTTACTTGATGAATTTAACAAGTTCTATGCTTGGGAAGCTAGTGAGTATAAGGGAGACGTTGTATTTACATTAGAAGCAGGTGGCGTAAAAGTTAATGTTACTGCAGAAATGAGTGGTTATGCAAATCAAAAAGAAAACTCTGCAGAAGCTACTTTAGTACTTAAAAAGTTAGAAGCAGAAGGAGAAGTATTAGATTTATCTAGTGAAATAAAACTTTCTCCAATCAAAGTAATGGTTAAAGACAATAAAGTCTATATGAGTAAATCATACTTTGAGGATTTATTTAATTTAACAGGAATGGAAACTACTAAAGAATTTAAAGCGATTACATCTGAATACATAGGAATTGATTATCCAGGAATGGACCTATCTAAAGAATTAAATACTCAGTACCTTGATATGTTCAAAGACATTAAAACAGATATTGAGATTGCTCAAAATGATAGAACATACACAATAGAATTAACAGATGAAAAACTTATTGAAGCAGGAAAAGAATTTATAACAGTATTCTGTACAAGTGATTTATTCAAAACAAGTATGATTGCAACAGGTCAAATGACAGAAGAAGATTTTACTGAACTTGAAAAAGAATTAACAGCTGGTATGGACGAAGTTGTAAAAACAATTCAACCAATGATTAAAGGTAGCAATGCAAAAGTAGAATACAAATTTGCAGATGATAGCTTAAAAATGGATGATGAATTTAACTTAGTTTTAACTGTAGATGAAGAAAAGGTAGCAGTTAACTGTAAACTAACAGCAGACTACAAAAAAGCAGTAGCGAAAGAAGTAAAAGTTCCAGAAGGTACAGTAGTATATACAATGGATGAACTTACAGATATAATGACAGTAAAAGCAGCTTATTTTGATGAATCAGAAGTAATTGTTAAGGGGAATACTATTTATGTACCACTTAAAGATGCAATGTCTCAATTAGAGATTCCAGTAAAATATGATGGTAAAACAAAAACAACAAGTATCGTAGTTGATGGAAAAACAATGAAAGTAACAACAAAAGTGATTGAAGGTACATCATATGTTACACCAGCAACACTTAAAAAATTAGGTTTTACATATGAATCAGATGAGGAATATGGTTTAATTACAATTACACAAAACTAATATAAGATGACACGAGCAAGTCTAAAATAACGAAGAACCGGTTATAATTTTCTTATAACCGGTTCTTTATTATTTAGTATTCCATTTTTGCACCACTTATATATATATGTTATACTGACAAAAATGGAAGGTAAAGTGGTGAATAAAGTTGAGTGAACAAATTGTCTTAGAAGCAACAGTAGAAGATATTATTTTTCAAAATCAAGAAAATGGCTATACCGTTTGTACAATTGAATATGAAGGTGAAGAGATTTCATGTGTAGGCGAAATGGCAGGAATCCTTGCAGGTGAAGAGGTTAAGATTGTAGGAAGTTGGAGCAATCATCCAATCTACGGTAAGCAAATTAAAGTAGATCTTATAGAGCGTAGCATGCCTAAAACTGTACAGGGAATGGAAAAATATTTAGCTTCTGGTGTGATTAAAGGCATAGGTGCTAAGACTGCTAAGAAAATAGTAAAGCATTTTGGGCTAGATACTTTTCGCATTATTGAAGAAGAGCCCTTAGTACTTGCACAAATCAATGGGATTAGTGAAAAGAAAGCAGCAGAGATTGGTGAGGTTTTTCATGCCCAATATGAATTACGTAAGGCAATGCTATTTTTACAAGAGTATAATATTACAGCCACTTTTGCGGTTAAGATTTATAAACAATATAAAGATCAAACAATGGAAGTTGTTAGAAATACGCCTTATCGTTTAGTGGATGATATATTGGGCATTGGATTTAAAAAAGCAGATGAAATTGCCCATCAAGTAGGAATCGCAAGAGATGATCCACATCGTATTAAAAGTGGCGTGTTATACATTTTATCCAGCTTCTCAAGTAATGGACATACTTATGTACCAAAGGTAACTTTAATGGAAGACGCGATTAAGCTATTATTACCAGAAGAGTACAATGCTTACTTAGCAACAGGAACATTTGAACATCCTTTAATTGAAAATGCACTCATTGAATTAACCTTTGCAAAACAAATCATTATTAAAACTTATAATGATATACCTTGTGTATTCTTATCTTATCTCTACTATAGTGAGCAAGCAGTAGCTAGAAAGCTTATTGACCTTGCAAGCCTTTATCAAAAGGATACACATTTAGATGTGGAGAAAGAACTTGCACATACAGAAAAGGAGTTAGGAATTGAACTTGTAGAAGAACAAAAAGAGGCAGTACGTAGTGTGCTTTCATATGGGGTCACAGTTATTACTGGGGGGCCTGGTACAGGGAAGACAACGACAATTAATGCTATTTTACACATGTTAGAAAAAGCAGGTGAGGACGTACTTTTGGCGGCACCAACAGGACGTGCAGCTAAGCGTATGAGTGAAGCAACAGGTATGGAAGCACAAACTATCCATAGACTTCTAGAAATTAACTATATGCGAGATGATAGTGCGAAACAGATGTTCAATAAAAATGAGGACAATCCTCTAGAAGCAGATGTTATTATCGTAGATGAGATGTCTATGGTAGATATCACATTAATGAATGCACTAATGAAAGCTGTAGTTGAAGGACAGCGTCTTATTTTAATTGGGGATGCAGATCAGTTACCATCTGTAGGAGCAGGAAATGTTCTGAAGGATATTATTAAAAGTGGTCGTATTCATACCGTAAGATTGGTTCAAATCTTTAGACAAGCTTCTAAAAGTGCTATCGTTATGAATGCTCACCGCATTAATAAGGGAGAATATCCAGTTTGTAATGAAAAAGGTTCAGACTTCTTCTTTATGAAACGTGGTATGCAGGATGAAGTTAAGTCAACCATTATTGAACTCATAAAAACAAGGCTTCCTAAATATCAGGGATTTGATAGCCTTAAAGATATTCAGGTTTTAGCACCTATGCGAAAAGGTGTAGTAGGGGTTAATGAATTAAACAAAGCCATTCAAAGTGCCATTAATCCTTTCCATGAGTTAAAACCAGAAAAAGAATATCGTGGCATTATCTTCAGAGAAGGAGATAAGGTCATGCAGATTAAGAATAACTATAATACACCGTGGAAAATTCTTGGTAAAACAGGTATGCCTATAGAAGAAGGTACAGGTGTATTTAATGGAGACTGTGGCATTATCACAAGCATAAAGGAAGAAATGGAAGTATTAGTTGTAACTTTTGATGATCAGAAGGTTGTAGAGTATGAATTTAGTCAATTAGATGAATTAGAACTTGCGTATGCTGTTACAATTCATAAATCACAAGGGAGTGAATATCCAGTTGTAATTATACCAGTGCATAGTGGACCACCAATGCTTTTAAATAGAAATCTTCTTTATACAGCAGTTACACGTGCTAAGAAATTAGTAGTAACAGTAGGACTTGAGGCAACCTTACAAAAGATGGTTGATAATAACAAAGAAATTGAGCGTTATTCAAGTTTAGCATTACATTTGGCACAGATGTTATAGTACCTTATAGAAAATAATAAACAGGAAGTGAAGTGACATGGATAAAAGGCCAGAGTGGTTTGGAAAACTAGAGTGGCTTAAAAAGCTAAAGCAGGTTATTTATCCTAGAAAATGTATTCTTTGTGGTGAGATTTTAAATAAGTTAGAGTTAGGGAGCCTATGTGAGAAATGTACACCATATTTGTTAAAAGACCATATTTGTCCTAAGTGTGGTAGGCCCTATCATTTAGGTGAAGAAAGATGTTTGATATGTGGGCGATTAGATTTAACTCATATTGAACGTATTATTGCATTGTTTCCTTATAAAGAGGTATGTAGAGAATCTGTGTTAAGATGGAAATATAAAGGAATTAGACAATATGCAAAAGAGTATGCACGTTTATTTATAAACGAAGTAGGTTTGCTGGAGAAAATGCAGGTTGATGGATTAGTACCAGTGCCACTAGCACCAAACCGATTAAGTAAAAGGGGTTTTAATCAAGCTTTAGATCTAGCAAACGAAATTTATACCCTTACAGGGATTCCTGTATATGATTGCTTAGAACGTACTAAAAAAACTAAACCACAATCTCAGTGTAGCAGAGAAGAAAGATTGAAAAATATTACGGGGAGTATAAAATTTAAACATAGTACAAATTATTATCCGGAATTAAAGCAAGTAGCGATTATTGACGATATATATACAACAGGTGCGACAATCAGAGAGTGTATAAAAGTAATAAAAGAAAACTTACGCCTTAAAAATGACAATGTATATGTCATTATTGTTTGTATAGGGAAATAGGCATAAACTAACAGGAGGGGATTCGATGGAAGTAAAAGTATGTGCGCGTTGTAAAAAGATGTATCAATATATTACAGGACCTAATGTGTGTCCTAGATGTAAGCAAATTGAAGAAGAACAGTTCCAAAAAGTAAAGGATTACTTAAGAGAGAATCCTGGAGCAACAATGAATACAGTAAGCGATGCAACAAAAGTATCAGTGAAATTAATTCAAAGCTTTTTAAAACAAGGTCGCTTAGAAGTTGTACCAGGTTCACCAATGATGTTAACATGTGAAAGATGTGGTGAATCAATTATAACAGGTAAGTATTGTAATAAGTGTAAAGCACAATTAGTAGGAGAATTATCTGCTGTAGCACACGATATGACAGCTAGCCAAAAGAAGGAAGAACATAATGAACGAATGAGATTTCTCAAGTCAGATCGTATTCATTAATAAAAGGTATGAAATAATAAACAGGGGAGTAGATGTTAGAAATTTAATGTCAACTTTCCTGTTTTATTATATTTGAAGGATTTTTAATAGGAGCCCTCAAATTTTCGTTAAAGAAGCATTGAAAAAAGACGATATAATATACAGTAGTACAATAAGTAGTAAAGGAGCGGATAGTATGAGAATAGATGCGATTAATAAAATGTATGAAACCTATAAAACAAGTGGTGTCGCAAGTTCTAGTAAAGTAAACAAGACGTCAAGTAAAGATGAAGTTGCTTTATCTAGCACAGCAAAAGACTTTAGAACAATATATCAAGCATTAGCTAAGGTACCTGATGTAAGACAAGATAAGGTAGATACGATTAAAGAACAAATGAACAATAATTCTTATAATGTAAAAGCATCAGCAGTTGCAGAAAAAATGCTATCTAAATATGATATTAGAGGTTAAGGATATATGGCAGGAATAATATACGAATTTGTAGATGTTTTAGAGGCACAAATTGAATGCTATGAAGGTTTAAATCAATTAGCTAAATACAAGCAACAAGCAATCATCGAAAAAAACTTAGAACTTCTAGGAGAAGTAACAAGTACAGAAGAACAATTCGTAGGTCGATTAGGTATCTTAGATAAAAAAAGAGAAGTTCTAATGAAAGATATTGGAATAGTAACGGGAATGAATTATAAGGAAATAACGCTTACCACTATAGCCGCTAAGTTAGGTGAAACCAATGAGGTGAGTGGTAAGCTTATTTCTTTAAGAGATAAAATAAAAGAAGAACTTACAACACTTAAGAGACAAAGTGAATTAAACAAGGAACTACTGAATCAATCATTAGAATTCGTAGATTTTATGATTAATGCGATAGGGAGTACAAAAGGGTATACTCATGTAGGAAATTACGGAAAACCAGGGGAAGAACAAATGCTTGAAAGACAGCAAAGTGTTTTTGACCATAAACAATAAATATATAAAAGAGATAAAATAGTAGAGGAGAGGAAATATGTCATCAATTTCTAGTTTAGGGAAAATGGTATCGGGCCTTAAAGCTGGGCAACGCGGGTTACAGGTTACAGGCCAGAACTTAACTAATATAAATACCAAAGGATATACGAGGCAACAACTTTTACAACATGAGACGGGCTACTTAAATGTAGGGTCTAATGGTGGTCGTAACTTACAAGTGGGCTTAGGTGTAACTTGTACAGAGATTAGACAAATTCGTGATGAGCTTGCAGATATGAGATTAAGACAAGAAAATTCAGTATTAAGCTACTATCAAAATCTTAAAGCGGCAAGCAATGAAATAGAAGCAATCTTTGATGAACCTTATGGAGATACAGTCAGTGATCTACTTAATGAATTCTGGGCACAAACAGAGAAGCTTAAGACATCTCCTAGTGGTGTAGATGAACGTATAAGTTTTATTAAATCAGCGAAAGTACTTGCTGGAAAGTTAAATGAGATATCTAATAGTTTATCAGGCTATCAAGAACGAGCGAATAAGCAAGTAGAAAAATCAGTAGCAAGAGTCAATCAAATTATTAAAGATATTCAAACATGGAATGAAAAAATTGCTAAGGCAGAAATCAATGGTGATAATGCCAATGATTATAGAGACCAAAGAAATCTGTTATTAGATGAATTATCTACATACGGTGAAGTAAAGTATTATGAAGAAGCAGATAATAGGCTGCTTGTAAAATTTGAAGGACATATTGTAGTCAATAAGAAATTTATAACTACATTAGAACTTAAACAAACAGTAGAAGGAAGTCCATTTAATAAACCTGTTTGGTCAGATACTAAAGAAGATGTATTTAAAATGGATACAGAAGTTACAAGCGCTAATGGTAATGATACAGGTGGATTAAAAGCACTTTTACTTGTTAGAGGAGATAACTATGTAACAGCAGATACAACATGGGATGACATTGCACTAAATAATAACTTTAGTGTAGACAAACAAGGAAATAGTTATATGATTCCTAAGTATCATAAGATGTTAAATGATTTTGCAAATGAACTTACAGTTATGGTTAATGATGCGCTTAACGGAATGGGTACACAGGATAAAGTAGGGGTAAAAGTATTTGTACCAATAGAGATTCCACCAAGTTTAAAATCACCTGGGCCTAATGCTACTCCAGAAGAGATTTTAGAATATAACGAGGCATATAATGCATTACTTGTACCAGGAAATATTCAAGTAAATCCAAAGCTATTAGAAGAAGGTGGATATAACTACTTAGGAACATTAGACCCTAATGGTGAAGCAAATGATGTAGGTAATAATAATAAAGTAATCGAGTTACTTAATGAATGGAAGAAGAATAGAGATTGGTATAAAGATGATAGTAAGTCAGCACCATTATCTAAATGCGTTGATATTAAAACATTTTTCTCAGAGCTTATAACAGATATAGGAACAGACGGAGCTGAGTATGGTGCAAAATCAGTTGAGAAGAATATAAGTGTTGCAAATATTGAAAATGAGAGACAGGCTATGGGTGGCGTTTCACAAGATGAAGAATTTGCGAATATGCTGAAATATCAATATGCATACAATGCTTCAGCACGTGTAATTACACTATTAGATGGTATGATCGATACGATTATTAACAAAATGTAAGAAAGGGGAATATAGATGGCGTTTTTTGAATTTAATATTGCAATGAGTGGCCTATTTGCAGCACAAAGAGGGTTACAAGTTACTTCAAATAACATTACAAATGCAACAACTAAAGGATATTCTAAACAAGAACTACAACAACAAGCATCTAATCCTCTAAGTGGTGCAGGGACAGGTATGTTAGGAACTGGTGTTTCTACAACAGGCATAACTAGAGTTAGAGATGCCTATGTTGATTCTAAATTATGGCTTCAAAACACAAAGCTTGGCGAGTATAACATTAAGGTAACACAAAATTCACTTATAGAGAGTGTGTTTGGTGAACCAAGTGAAAGTGGTTTTACAAAAGTATTTAACAATATGTTTGATGCTATCAGTGAACTTAGTAAAAATCCTACTTCAGGAGAAGCTAAAATCGCTTTAAGACAAGAAATTATTAGTTTTACAAAGTATTTCAATAATGTTTCAACATCTCTTAAACAGTTCCAACAAGATTTAAACTATGAGTTAAAAGCAAAAGTACAAGAAGTAAATACTTTAGCAACACGTATTCAAAGTTTAAATAAGGAAATTTTCCAAGCTGAGATTTATGGAGATGACGCAAATACTTTTAGAGATGAAAGAGATTTATGCATTGATAGATTATCTCAGATTGGTAATGTTGAAGTAGTTCAGTATGAAGAACAAATAGATGGGAATACAGTACAAAAGTTTAAGGTAAGATTTGCAGGTCAGACATTAGTAGACCATTTAAATGTAAATACATTAAATATAGAAGTAAGAGGCGAAAAGGAAAAAGCCATTGATAAGAAAGTAGAAGAACTTGCAGCACTTCATGAAAAGCTGAAAGGTGCAAATGGTACTGATGCAACTATAATTAAAGAATCAATTGCAAAGGTAGAAGCAGAGCTAAAAAATATCAGTAGTGATATTATTATAGAAAATGGAAATGTTAATTATCTTAATAAAGAACTTTTAACAATTGATGGTAACCACACACCAACTATTCAGAAAAAAATGTATACAGGAAAACAAAATGAACAAGATATAGATGATATCTATGATGTTGTTTGGAATAGTGGTATGCGCTTTGATTTAACAGATGAAAATTTATCTGGTGAATTAAAAGGTATAGTAGATATGCGCGATGGTGGTGGAACAGGTTCTGCAGTTACATATAATGGTATACCATACTATATTAAACGTATGGACAACTACGTAAGAGAATTTGCTAAAGCAATGAATGAACAATATAGTACAGATAGAGATGGACATATTGAAATTAATACTATAACAACTTTAGATGGTAAACAAGTAAGTTATATAGAAAAAGACAAAGAAGGCAATATCATAGGTTGTTATGATGCAGATAAGAACAAATTAGTATTAACAACAGATGAACTTGAAGATGTTAAACACAATTATAATACTAAGTATAAGTTATTTACTTATGGTACAGGGGATGTACTAGGGATGCCAGAGGATGGTAGTGAGATTAGAGGTGGTGACTATAGCAAGATAACAGCAGAAAATTTCAGTATCTCTAAAGAACTTTTTGAAGATGTTAATAATATGCATACAACGTATGATGCATCAGATGTATCAGACACAAGTTTTCTTCTTGCATTATCAAGTCAAAAGAATAATAAGCATATGTTCAAAGAAGGGGATCCTAAAGAATATATGATAGCGATTTTTAGTGAGTTAGGTATTAATGCGAAAGAAGCTAAGATGTATCAAAGTACACAAATAGCTGTAACGAGTACAATTGAAAATCAAAGACTTTCAATATCACAAGTAGATTCGACAGAAGAATTTACAAATCTCATTAAATTCCAACAAGCATATCAAGCGGCAGCTAAGGTTATGAATACAATAGATGGTATTTATGAAACAACTATTTTTAAATTAGGTAACTTTTAAGGGGGGAAAATAAATGCGTGTAACAAATGGTATGCTCATTAATAATACATTAAGTGGGCTTTATAAAAACTTGAATAGTATGAATAAGCTATATGCTCAAATGTCTACAGGTAAGAAAATTCAAACTGTATCAGATGATCCAATTATTGCAGGACGTGCATTAAAATTAAAATCAACGATTTTAGAAACAGATCAATATGAAAGCAATGCAAAAGAAGCGGAGTCTTGGATGAATGTTACAGAAGTTGCTATGGATAACATGACAGAAATCTTAAAGCAAATTCGTACAAAGCTTGTACAAGGCAGTACATCTACATTAGCTGAAAAAGATAAATTAGCTATTAAAACAGATATTGCACAACTTTATGAGCAAATACTTCAAGAGGCTAATGCGACTTATGATGGCAGATATGTTTTCTCAGGTTATAAAACAAATGAGCCATTAGTACTTACAAATGCCAAAACTTTAAAGGATAACCTAGATGTTGCTGCAGATATGACAGTAGCAGAAGGCACAAAACCAGCGGAAAATAGTGTGATTAAGAAAGATAGTACTTTAGCTTTAGATACTGTTATTGGTAAAGGAACGACTATTCCAGCAGGTAGTGTATTAACAAAGGGCACAACATTATCAGCAGATGAAGCTAAAAAAATATTAAATATTGATTTATCAGATGATGAATATACATTAGATGCAGATTATACTATTCCAGCAGGAACTAAGTTATCAAAGGAAGCAGCGCAAGGTTTAGGTTTACCAGTAGGCGCTGATGAAACTTATATGGTAGGAGAAGGTGGACATACAGTAACTAAAGGAACTACACTTGAAAAAGCTGTAGCCGAAGAAGCTTTAGGTGTAAAAGTTTCTGCAAGTAGTTATACAATCACGGCAGATGTTACAACAGCAGGAGATATAACATTAGATGGTGATATGAGTTTAGGGGAAGGTTGTAAAATGAATGGAGACCTTACACTTAAAGGTGAATCAAAATTAGGTGCTGGGACAATAATTGCCAAAGGTTCAACAATTGCAGCAGGAACAACATTACCAAAAGGTTCATTCAACCCAGATGTATTCGGAAAGATTGATAATCAAAAGATTTACTTTGAAGTAGGGACAAGCAATACAATCGATATTAATATAGCAGGTATGGATAATACTATAAGTAATATTTTAGCAAGCTTAGGAAAAGTATATGCTGCTGTAGATGCTGCACTTGATGGAGATGCGAATTTTACAACTGAAAAATTACATAGTATATTTAATACGGCCATTAAAGAGGTAGATACACATCTTGCTGATTTATCACAAAAGACAGCAGATTTAGGAAGTCGTATGTCTCGTATTGATTATGTAAAAAGTAGATTAGTAGAACAAAAAACTACATTTAAGAATTTACTGTCTGAAACAGAAGATATAGATATCGAAGAAACATTTGTGAATTTCAATACGCAGTATGCAACATATCAATCAGCTCTTAAAGCAACATCTAAGGTTATTATGAATACATTAGCAGATTATATATAAGATAGATCTATTAAATCAATGAAAAGGAGTTATTCTAAAACTAATTATTTAGCTTTAGAAAACTCCTTTTTTTATAAATAAGTCATAATGGAATGGTTAAATATAATGTATAATACATATAAATATTATTAGGAGGAGTATATATGCATATAGAGACAAGAAATTTCGGCAAAGTAGAATTTGAAGAGAAACGTGTAGTTAATTTTAAAGAGGGGATCCCAGGCTTCAGAGAATTTACGAAGTACATCATTATTGAAGAAGAAGATAGCAATTTCGCTTATCTACAAAGCATTGAAGAAGGGGATTTAAGTTTTATTATAATTAATCCTTATGAACTAAAAAAGGACTATAGTATAGAGATTAAAGATCAATATGTAGAAGCATTAGGTGGAGGAGGACCAGAAAAATTTAGCGTATACGTTATTACAGCTATTGTAGGTAAAGTTGAAGAGGCTACAGTAAACTTAATTGCACCAATTATTATTCAAAATGAAACAAGAGAAGGCATGCAGGTGATATTAGAAAATACGAAGTATACAACTAAGCATAAGATAGTAGATTTGCTTAAAGAAGGAGGGTATTAAAAATGCTTGCATTAACACGTAAAAAAGATGAGGCCATTATACTTAATGATAATATAGAAATTAAAGTGTTAGAAATTATAGGGGATAAAGTTAAACTGGGTATATCTGCACCAAAAGAAGTAAGTATTTATCGTGAAGAAATTTATCTTCAAGTTTTAGAAAGTAATAAAAAAGCAGCAGAAACACCAAAGGATATCTTAAGTGGAATGAAAGAATTATTCAGATAATATATATTTTTAATAAATTTTTTAAAAAAATTTAAAAATACTATAAAGTAATTTTCAGAGCATTCGATATATATAGTGAAAATCAAAGTTAAATGGCCAAATAGCTTTAGATTCATAAATTAATTAATAATAATGGCATGGATGCCGCTTAAATTCAGGGAGGGATTTATTATGGTAATTAATCACAATATGAACGCTATGAATGCTCATAGAAACAGTGTTTTAAACACAACAGCTACAGGAAAACATATGGAAAAACTTTCTTCAGGTCTTCGTATCAACAGAGCTGGAGATGATGCTGCAGGTCTTGCTATCTCAGAAAAAATGAGAGGACAAATCAAAGCTTTAAATCAAGCACAAAGAAATGCAGAAGATGGTATTTCTTACATCCAAACAATGGAAGGTGCTTTAAATGAAGTATCTGATATGTTAACACGTGCAAAAGAAATTTGTACACAATATGAAAATGGTACATACACAACAAGCGATAAAGCTAATATCTCTGATGAGTTATCAAAATTACAAGCTGAAATCGATCATATCAGACAAGATACTAAATTCAATGGTATCGGAATGAATCAACAAGTTGATATTGCTATTGATGACCAAGGTCATAAAGTAACAATTTCAGCTACAGATATTTCAAGTGTAAGTATTGCTAGCGCTACAACAGCAGCTGAAATTAGTACACATATTGATACAGTAAGTGCAGCTAGAGGTGCTCTTGGTGCTCTTCAAAACAGATTAGAACATACATCTAATAACTTAGGAACAACAAGTGAAAACTTAACAGCTTCTGAATCTCGTATCCGTGATACAGATATGGCTAAAGAAATGGCTGAGTTCTCATCTAAAAATATTATTACACAAGCTTCTCAAGCTATGCTTGCTCAAGCTAACCAATTACAACAAGGTGTACTTAGCTTATTAAGATAATTAATAGGATGAGTATTGTGTAAAAAGGGAATCTGAGGATTCCCTTTTTGTTTTTTTAAAGAAGATTTTAACATTAATATAAAAAATATATTAATAAATATAGAGGAATAGGACTTGGGGAGGCATATATGAAACTTTCTTTATGTGTAATTTGTAAAAATGAAGAAAAGAAAATAGCAAGATGTATGAATAGTGTAAAAGGAATAGTAGATGAGATGATAATAGTAGATACTGGTTCAGAGGATCGAACAGTAGAAATTGCTAAAGAGTTGGGAGCTAAGGTTTTTGAGATTACTTGGGAAAAGGATTTTGCTAAAGCTAAGAACTTTGCTATAGAACAGGCAACAGGAGATTGGATTATTTTCTTGGATGCAGATGAGTATTTTACTAAGGAGAGTGCTTCTGTTCTAAGAGGCTTTATAAAAGAAGCAATAAAGAGAAAAAAAGACTGCATTTATTGTGATATGTTAAATGAAGAAAATGGAGAAGTAAAAAGTATCTTTAAAACCAATAGAGTATTTAAAAATAATCCTCAAATAAGATATAAGGGTAGAGTGCATGAAAGATTGTGCAGAGAAAAAGGTGATATCAAGGGTGTGGATTTTTTAGACCAAATAAGAATAAGACATGATGGTTATAGTGAAGAAGTATGGAATGCTAAAAATAAAGGAGCAAGAAATATAGAGCTACTATTAGAAGAATTAAAAGAACGCCCTACTAGTAGTGATATATGTTATTATTTAATGCAAGCATATAGTTCAACGGGCAAATGGAATGAGGCTTGGGAATATGGAACTAAGGCATTACAGTATAATCGATTTGAACTAATGGGTGCAAAGGTGTCAGTATATG
>CALGWE010000366.1:0-14088 GCA_937935915.1 uncultured Clostridia bacterium | reverse complement strand
AAATAGCTATTTTAAATATAGATGGTACGGGAAGTAGTATAAATAAACATACGCTTGATATAAGTGGACAACCAGATTTTAAAGAATCAGTACGTGAAAAGAAAGATGTCATTAATATATTGAAGTATCAAGATAGATTTCATTTAGCTTTTTTTAAACCTGTTTTAGATGAAGTAGGTGATGTAAGTTATGTATTACTAGGCGTACGTCCTATAGAATCAATTTTTAAACAGATTTTAAAAGCGAGTAGTAGTGCAGTTTGTTTTATCACCAGTAAAGATGGGCAATCTATATTCGAAGTCTCAGATAATGACAATATTAGTTCGTTGAATGTTGTTAGTGATTTTAGGAACGAATTATTCCAATCAGCTCCACAAGCTAATAAAGAATATATCAAAGTTGTTAATGATAGAAAGACTAAGGAATCTATAGAAATTAGATATAGTATCATCGGAAATACGGAATGGATTTTAGGAACTATTAATAGTAAAGCACAAGTGTATACAGATGTAATAGCTTTTAAAAAAGCGATGATTATAGGTATGAGCATAATGATCATTTTAGGATTAGTACTTGTATATATAAGTGTCAATGCAATGACAAAGCGTATGCGAGGAATGATTACTTATTTAGAGCATAATATAAAAAATGAGTTTAAGGATTCTATACCTAATGAACTATTGGAGAACGAAGATGAAATAGGGACACTGGCTAAAGAACTTAAAAACTTAGAAGGTGAAATGCAAGAGACATTAGAAACTATTAAAGAAAGCATGGATTATATCAATAACTTAAATGAGAAAATGAAACACAATAATAAGAAGTAGTTAGATCAATAAGGGAAATTTAATAGGCAAAATGCTACAAAGATAATTAATAACTTTGTAGCATTTTGCCTTTCAATGATAAATATAATTGTTAATACTGAATAAAATTTTTTATATTTATTTATTGTAAGCATTTAATGTATAATGAAATAAAAAAGTAAATGGAAGTAACTAGGAGGAAAAATAATATGAGTAAATTAACAAAGTGGATAAGTTTTGGAACTTGTGTATTATTTACTGCTATATTATCGGTTGGTTGTGGAAAAACTACGCAAACAATTACATTTTATAACTATGGTGAAAATATAGACACTGAAACACTTAAAGAGTTTGAAAAACAATATGGTATTAAGGTAAATATGAATACCTTTGATGATATGGATACAATGTACCAAAAAGTTGCTAATAGCGGTGTACAGTATGATGTTATTTTAGTTTCAGATGCTTTAATGCCTAAAATGATTGAAGAAGGACTTGTACAAGAGCTTAATAAAGAAAATATCCCTAATATCAATCAAATGGATGAAGCTTATTTAAATTTAAGCATGGATCCAGATAATAAGTATTCAGTACCTTACATGTTTGGAACAGTAGGACTTATTTACAATAAAACAATGGTAGATGAACCAGTAGATAGTTGGGATATTTTATGGGATGAAAAGTATAAAGATAAAATCTTTATGTTTGACACATACCGTGATACAATTGGAGCAGCTTTAAAGAAATTAGGATATTCATTAAACTCAACAAATCCAGCAGAGCTTGAAGAAGCCAAACAACTTTTATTAAAGCAAAGAGAGTTAGTAGATCCATTATACGGTGTAGACAATGGAACAGGTATGATTGCAAACCATGAGACAGCTATTAACATGATTTGGTCTGGTGAAGGACTTAACTTACAAGATGAAGATTCAGACCTTGTATATGTCGTACCTAAAGAAGGTGCTAACTTCTGGATTGATAGCTTATGTATTCCAAGCAATGCAAAAAATGTAGAAGGAGCTGAGAAGTTTATTAACTTCTTAAGTGATAAAGAAAGTGCTTTAAGAATAGCTGATGAGATTGGTTATACAACACCAAATAAAGAAGCTAGAATGGAACAAGATGAGCATATTAGAAATAATCCTAATGCTTATATGTCACAAGAGCTTATGGACTTATGTGAGTTATATAGCAGCTTTAGTTTAGAAGATAAACAGTTATATGATGAAGTTTGGACACAAGTAAAAGTACAATAGACTAACACTATGAAGGGAGAAGCAATCTAAGAACAATTAGATTGCAAGGAAGAAATGGTTAGAGAAATCGTTAAAGATAATGAGAGATTAATTCAAAAAGCAGTAGAAGCAACAAAAGAAGATTTACACATTATTGATGATATGATTGATACAGCCAAGGCTAATGAGGATATTTGTGTAGGACTTGCGGCCAATCAAATTGGTGAACGTGCCCGCATTATCATTGTTAAAATGGGAAAACAATTCATTCCATTAGTAAACCCACAAATTGTAAGTCATAGTCAATCAATGTATGAGGAAGAAGAAGCTTGCTTATCACATGAAGGGACTAAAATGGCGAAAAGATATGTTTCTATTGAAGTAGCTTATCAAGATAGAAACTTCAAAAAGAAAAAACAAAAGTTTAATGGTTTCGTAGCACAAGTGATTCAACATGAAATCGATCACTGTGAAGGAATTTTAATCTAGATATAACCTTAGGAGGTGGCGCAAACATAGCGGCACCTCCTTTGTTTTGGGTCTTATATAAATCAGTAAATAAATTTATAGTTTATAATGTTACAAAACAAACATGCTATAATAAGTCTTAACCATAATATCGTAAAGATATTGTTAAAAGATAAAATAGGAGAATAGATTATGATAAAGCCGCAAAAGGGAAAAATAGTTGTAAACTTAGTAGAGAATATAAGGGGAGAAAAGCTTAAGCACTTTATAAACTTTTGCTTTTCTATAAGTGATGAGGTGATTTTAGGAGATGAATTTTCAGCACATATGCTGAAAGATGAGGCTAAAGAGGCTATTTATAAATCAAGTACACGTTTTGAAAAAATGGGAATGTCAATTGAAGAGATTAATGAACGTATAGCAGATAGTCAGGAGCGTATAGAACAAATAGGCAGCAGTTATGCTATATCGCAAGATAAGATAGAGGTATTAAAAGATAAATATTTAGTACAGTATGGCCTCAAAAAGAGAGAAGTAACTTGTGAAACCCATTGTACATTAGGGGGGGAAAAGATTCAGTATTATTTTACAAGCGAGGGCAATATAAAAGCTAAGTTTGAAAAAATGCAAACACTTTATGATAGGATTATTCTAGCAAAAGAAGAATTTGAATTAGATGATCCAGCATTTTGTAAGGATGGAGAAGTAATCTGTTCTATTTGTTCTCATGAACATATGGGGTCATTAGTACTAACACAGAAACAATATCAGGTTTTTAGACAGTTACGAATCCCTCATGATGCGGCTAATATAAATGATATAAAAGAAGAAAAAGTGACATTAGATCCTATTATATTAGGTGGTATAGCGTACTATCCATTAGAAGGTGAAAATAATACTAAAGTTGTAAAAAAATCAAAAGCAGAAATAAACGACAAACGAGAAGAGCTTATATTAACATTAAAGGAGTATGCTTATCAAGAAAGAGAAGAAGCAGTTCTTTGGGGCTGGCATCAAGAAGCAATACCAGAAGAAATAGGTGAGATTAAGACACTTAAAAAGCTTGAGATTTTTGATAACGAAGTTAAATGTCTGCCTAGGTCATTAGAAAAACTTACAGAATTAGAATGTCTTAGAATAACAGGTAATAAGGTAAGTGAATTAGGCTTTGATATTGCAAAGTTACAAAAGCTAGAGATACTTGATTTAAGTGCCATGCCATTAAAGGCATTTCCATTAGGTATTACAGAACTTAAGAATTTAAAAGCGTTATATTTAAGTGTAGAACATATGTCAGAGGTGTCAGAAGCACTTATGGCATTAAATAAGCTTAAGGTTGTTTCAATTAGTGAGATAGATCAAAAGAAATTAACACCTAAGTTAAAAGCTTTCTTAGAAAAACTAAAGCCTAAGAATCCATGGGATTATATTATTTAAGAATTAAGCTATCAATAATAAAAGAGATATATTGAGTATAACATTGTATAGATTATATTTTGGGAAATGGAGATAAAGATGAATCAGCTAGAATTAATTGGTATGTGGCTAGTTATTATAGGACTTATTTTATTTTTTATTAAAAAGCATTGGGCCCAGAAAGGAAAGATAGAAGCTAAGGGGAAGACGGCACGATGTTTAGAGGTTGTAGCAAGTATACCTATTATTGGAGCGTTTTTAATGTTTACTTATGTTATGACAGATACCTTTTTAGAATGGTGTTTAGTAAACATACTTTTTGGAAGTGCACTAGGCATAAACTTTTTAGTAACATGGGGGTTATACAATGTACAGTTACCAACAAAGCCAATGCGTCTTATTGAATCACAAGTTAAGATAACTATGAAAACGGATGAACGTATTGAAATATATGAAGATGGACGAGACATTGAGAGAGGACGAGAAGGCATATTCATGGTATGCTTAAGTGGAAAAAATCGTTTAAGTGAAATACACTATTATACATACTTTAAAGGTGAAATTGCTAAAATATCTGAGGAGTAAATCGCAGAAGTATATAAAGATAAAAAGTGACCATACTAAAAGCGTAATTAACTTTAAGACATGAGGTGACGCTTGATGGTATTAACTGAAAAAGAAAAATCTACAATTAAAGACTTACAAACTCAAGAACAAGAATGTATTAAAAAGTATGAGACATATGCAAATCAGGCTTGTGATGCAGAGCTTAAAGATTTATTTAATCAACTTAAAGAAAATGAACAACAACATTATAATTCATTACAACAAGTTTTAGACGGAGAGGTGCCAAGCTGCGATTGTAATGATGATAGAGGAAGAAACTATAACCCAAAGGGAACCTATAATGGATGTGGTTGTGCAGATCAAACCTCTAAAGACAAAGATTGTTTTTTAGCAACTGACAGTATAGGAACAGAAAAGATGGTTTCTAGTGAATATAACTCAGATGTATTTGCCTTTGGCGATTCAGATGTACGTAAACTTTTAGCAGATATTCAAATCGAAGAACAAAATCATGCAGAAATGCTTTATAAATATAAACAAGTAAATGGTATGTCATAAAAGTCAGCCTTTAGGAGTAAATGCTCTTAAAGGCTGACTTTTTAAAATTGTCAATCAATAAAATGAAATAATGAAGGGAAATTTAGAAAAATGTGGAAACAAGTGTAAATATATGTTAAAATAGGTTGAAGATTAAAATAATCTATTAATATGTTGGGGGAGAATTAAATTACATAGTTTTTTTTAATAATAATACAGGTGGGAAGGCTTAGAGGAGAATTAACACATGGAAGAAACAAGGAAGTTAAAACGTATTAAGACTAAAAGAAGAAGTATTGAATTTACGATAGCTTTAAATGGGATTTTAGTTGGGTTAATGGTTTGCTTAATACTAAGTGGGGTAGCATATAAAATTGTATCTAATTATTTAGAAGCAGCTACAAAGAAAAACGTAATCGCTCTAGCAGAAATAGCAGCAGAAGAGACAAATGGTGACTTATTTGAAACATTAAATATAGGTGATGAAAACACAGAAGTTTATCAAAAAATGCAAAAAGAAATGTTTAAATATTTTAACTCACAAGAAGTGAATTATGTATATTCATTAAGAGAGTTAAATGAGGAACAAGTACAGTTCATTGTAGCTGCCGATCCAGCAGGAGATCCTTATAATATAGGAGTTCCATACGACTTAGCGCCTGAAATGTTAGAAGCATTTAAAGGTAAAGCAACTGTAACAGCCGAGGCTTCACATGATGAATGGGGCGTATTTTATACTGCATATGCGCCTATCTATAACAGTAAAAATCAAGTAGTAGGACTTATGGCAGTTGACTGTGAAGTTTCTAAGATTCAAAAACAAGTAAATTCCTTAATGGTTAAATTATTATTAACAGGAATAATTTGTTTATTACTTATTATTACAATCAACATAATACTCGCTAGACGTATAGGTAAAAATATGTTTGTTGTTAACCAAAAATTAATTGATGTAATTTACAGCGATGGAGACTTAACTAAGAAAATCGAAGTTGATTCAGGCGATGAATTAGAAGTAATTGCAGGAAACATCAATGCACTTTTAGAAAATATCCGTAATAGTATGTTAAGAATTAGAGCTTCTTCAAATGGTATTAAAGAATCATTTGAGATATTTACAGGGGATATGGAACAATCTGTAGATCAAATCATGCAAGTATCAGCAACAATGCAAGAAATGTATGGCTCTATGGAGGAGACAAATAATTCCTTTGTACAAGCTAAAGATATGACAGATAATGTTCTAGATTCAATTGGAGACATTAAAGAAAAAACAGCATGTGGATTTGAGTTTTCAGAAGAAATTGAAGTTAAGTCTGCAAGATTAAGAGAAGATGCAGAAAAATCACAAGAAGTTATTAGTAACAACTTAAAAGCAGTACAAAGTAATTTAGAACAACAAATTAAAGAGGCAAAATCAGTAGAACAAATCAGTGAGCTTACTAAAAATATCATTGATATTGCAGATCAAACAAGCCTACTTGCATTAAATGCAAATATTGAAGCGGCAAGAGCTGGTGAACAAGGTAGAGGCTTCTCTATAGTAGCGCAAGAGGTTGCTAAACTTGCAGATAATACAACGGTAACTGCTAATGAAATACAACAAGCAAGTAGTAAAGTTATTGAAGTCGTAAATGATTTAGTTAAGCTAAGTAGTAACATGGTAGAATACCTTGAGAGTAGTATAATGACAGATTATGATAAGCTTGTACAGCTTGGAAATGAGTATAATGAAGATGCTAAATCAATTAGAGAATTAATGAATGGCTTTAAGCAACAAACAGAGAATTTACAAAGTGCAATGGCTTATGTAGATGGAGCAATTGGTAAAATTGCAGGTACAGTAGAAGAATCTATGGAACGTACAATGAATGTTACTAAAATAGCTGAAAAAATGGATTATAGCATGCAACAAATGGATACAAGAACTAAAGAAAATAATAAAGGTATTGAATTAATGGATGAGGTTATTAGTCAATATAAATTAGACTAAAATTGATACATAAGAGGTTTTAGTTTAAAAGGGATTATCGTAAAATTTTACGATAATCCCTTTTCTATTTTATTACATTTATAAAAAATAGCAGTAAGTTAAATTATGTTATAATAGAGACAAGAAAATAAACAAAAAGATAGATAAGGGAAGATGACACATGCAGATGAAAAATAATTTAGGACCTATGTATTATCAACTTAAAAATATAATTATTGATATGATTGAAAATGAAGAAATTGGTGTAGATGAATGTATTCCATCTGAACCAAAACTTATGCAGACATATAACTTGAGTCGTACAACTGTAAGAAAAGCAATTGATGAACTAGTTAATGAAGGTTATTTATACAAAAAACAAGGAAAGGGGACATTTGTCAAAGGTAGGGGCTTTGAACAAGGATTAATTAAATTATCTGGTTGCAGTGAAGATATTAGACGTTATGGATTAGAACCTAAACCATATGTTCTTAAAGAAAATATTGAAAAGCCATCTAAAAAAGTAGCTAAGATGTTAGGCATTAGCCCTAATGAAGACACATTCTATATGGAGCGTGTTATTTATGGTGATGATATCCCAATTAACAAAAATAAAAGTCATATACCATATGCGCTAGTACCAGGGATCGAAGATGTGGATTTCAATAAAGAATCTCTATATAAAGTAATAGAAAAAGATTATGGAATCGTTATTACAAGAGCTATAAGAACAGTAGAAGCAATATTAGCAAGTGAAGAGGTGGCATTACAACTTAAGGTAAAAGAAGGCGCACCTGTTATGCTCTTTAAGGGACAAGTATATGGACAATATAGAGGAATGGAAGTTACTGTAGAATATTTTGAAGCAATATACCGTTCAGATCAATTCCAATTTTATATTGAACAGCATCGCTAAGCATAAGATTAAGCTAAAAGTCAAATAATGTGTATATAGCTACTCCTAAAAATAAATAAACTAATTTTAAAAATTAAACTATTGAAAAAAAATCTGAAAATAGTATAATAAGGTTGTACGTACAACATGACAATAAGATACATATTATAGATATATTATTTTAGGAGGAAGAGAGTAATGAAATTATTTGTAGATACAGCCAATACAGACGAAATTCGTAAAGCAAACGATTTAGGAGTAATTTGTGGAGTAACAACTAATCCATCACTTATTGCACGTGAAGGGCTTGAATTTAAATCAGTTATTACAGAAATCACAGGGATTGTAGACGGACCTATTAGTGCAGAAGTTATTTCTCTTGAAGCACCTCAAATGGTAGAAGAAGCGATTGAGCTTGCTAAAATACATAAAAATATCGTTATTAAATTACCTATGACAGAAGAAGGATTAAAAGCAACTAAACAACTTACAGCAAAAGGTATTCGTACAAATGTTACTTTAATCTTCTCAGCAGGTCAAGCATTACTTGCAGCTAGAGCTGGTGCAACATATGTAAGTCCATTCATCGGACGTCTTGATGACATTGGTATGGAAGGTATGCATTTAGTAAAAGAAATTGCAGATATCTTTAAAATGCATGATATTAAAACAGAAATCATTGCAGCAAGTGTACGTAGCCCACTTCATGTAATTGATGCAGCTAAAGCTGGTGCACATATTGCAACTGTACCATATAAAGTTATTGTACAAATGACAAAACATCCACTTACAGATAACGGGATTGAAAGATTCCTTAAAGACTGGGAAGGGTTAGAACAGAAACTTCAATAAAGGATAGGGCTTTCGCGAGTCAATGTCATTAAGTTAGCTATCTTTCTTAATGATTAATTATAAACCAAGAATGTTTCAGTAAAATAATGCTGTTTCATTCTTGGTTTATTTTTGTGTTTTTCTATTTTTGCCCATACTAAATGCTCCGTTAAGAATAGCGGAGTAAAAAGTGTAGACAAATTTTTGTAGCCTGCGTGAAATTGACCTGAAGGTGGTGCTTTAGGTCTTTTTCTTTGCCTTTTTCTTCTAATGATGTATTTAATGTAATAGACATACTGAAGTTATACATAACCAAACGAGCATAGATTTCCTGTAAAATAGAATTTTCTTGCTTTGAGTGAAATGCTCGTAAGCCTAAGATATACTTTACCTCTCTAAATCCGGTTTCTATTCCCCATCTTTTTCTATAGATTTCTTTTAACTCTTCTACACTAAATCTGTCGTCTGAAAGACTTGTAGCAATTGATTCATAAGTATCGTCTGTTATTTTAAATCTCACAAATCGTATTGTCATTTCATAATCTGGGCATTTACTGTTTTCAATAAAGTCGAAGCGATTTTGCTTTGAAAAGTATTTGTATTTTTGAGGGTTTACTGCAGCTGGACCAGTAGAATGCCTTGTAATAACAATACGTTTTGTAACATCAAAAGTGTCTGTATCAGGCAATTCTAGGCCTGATAGTATACCGTTACTTTTAACATCCTTGATTCTGATGACATAATCAAAAAGTCGCTCTTCAATATGTGCGAATAGATTATAGTTTTCATATCCACGATCAGCCATTACGATAACTGGATACTTTTCTGAAAGTCCATCCACAAGCTCACAAGCGGCACTGCATTCATTTTCTTTAAGTCCCTTTTGAACAACTGCATTTACAAACTGTTTGGTCTCTACATCAAAGGCTGCATTTAAATGCAGTGTTGATACATGGTTTTTTCCTACCACATTATCTTCATTAGGATTATATGGTAGAGATAGATCACTTCCATCTATAGCTAATAGACGATAGCCTTGATATAAAGTAGGTGAATGATCATTTCGTTTAATAAATTCATGGAATAAATATTTAAAAGCCTCATAACTCAGTTTTTTACGTTGTTGAACAAAGGCTGAAGTAGTAGGGAAACCATCACTATACTCAAAAAACTCCCCAATTTCATGGCCTAAACTGTTACATCCAAAAGATAAAATAAATTGCATAAGTTTTTCAAACCCAAACTTACTCTGACGTACAAAACATGCTTTCTCAGAAGTAGAAAATCCCTGTGGATCATTACTCATTTCTCTTATAATTTCTAATATACAATTTTTTAGTTCATTTGCGTGTGTATTCATCACAACACCTCCTCAACGAGGGGCTTCGCCGCAAATTTTTAATACTTTGTCAAGCTTTTTCACGCAAAAAATAACCAAGTACCTATAATAAGTACTTGGTTATTTAAGGAAATCTCAGAAACAATGTCTTAACTTAATGACATTGGGATAATTCCTACGACCTTTTTGTGACGATTTAAATACTTTGTTTATGTACGATTTATTATTAAGCGCGTTTTGATTCTTCTACTACTTTTTGTAATGCTTCTAATGCATCAGCTGGAAGTTTATCGAAACCACCTTTAGCTGTTTCGCGAGAAGCTACGAAGTCAACACGTTCTTGCATACGTTTTTGTAATTGTTCAACATAATCTGCATCAGAGAAGTCTGGAACGAATCCTTCGATTTCCATGATTTCGATATCGCTGAATGGTCCCCATTGTTTGAATTCTGTTTTACCTTCAACAACAGCTTCAAGAACACCAAGAGTAATTTCTTTTGTTACTTTTTTGCCCATGAATTCACCTGTGTTGATGATGTAACAATCTACATTTTTCTCTGCTACTAATTTTTTGAATGCAAGGTAGTCGTTTGCAAGTGGGTATGTTCTAAATGGGTTAGCGTATGGTTCTACTACTAAAGCATTAGGGTCTACACCAGGAGCAAGTCTTTCTGCACTTGAACGTTTTGTAGCAAGTGTTGCACCCATAACTGAAGCAAGTTCAGCACCACTAAGTCTTACGATTGGTGGAAGTGTAGGGTCTTTCATAATCCAGAAGATTGCATTGATTGGTTCTTCAAATTTGTTAACACGGTTTGGTGACCAAAGGATAGATTTTACTGCACGGCCGTTACCATTACGGATATCTTCTGTAACAGGAACGATTTTACCATCTTCGTCAATTGTAGCTGCACAGTTTTGAAGAGATACAAGATATTTGTTATCTTCACATGTAAGTGGGTAGTCAGCTGTTTTATCGAAGTATGCTGGTTCAAGAGCGATTGAAGAACCGTCTTCTCCAGAAATAACGAAAGCATCATCATGAAGAACTGTGATATCATATTTGCCATCGTGACGAGCATGTGTAAGTGTTGATTTACCAGAACCTGAAAGTCCGAATACACCAGCTACGAAGCTTTTACCACCTGGTAAGTTGTAACGTTTTTGACCACCGTGGCAAGAAGCATATCCGTGACGGTTAGCCATAGCCCAAGCAAGTGTAAGAGTACCTTTTTTGTGTTCTCCAAAGTATCTAAGACCAAGGATGCAAGCACAGTTATGAGCTGTGTCAAATACACAAAGTCCAAGTGGATGATCTGGATGTGACCAGTCTGGATCTGAGTAAATGTAAAGATCTCCTTCATTATCATATACTTTAGATTCATTGTACATTTTAGCTACTTCTTCATTGATAACTTGGAAGTTAAGTAACCAAGAATACATGTTGTTTGCATATGTAGCAGGTGTACAAAGGTGAGCTTTTACTGTGAAATCTTTGTCAAGACCTACGATAGCTTGTGCATGACACATTTTTTTAGTTCTACCTTGGAATACAGCTTCACTAATTTTAAGTCTATATTCATTTACATCTACACCAGCTTCACCGATAATTCTACGAGCAGCAGCTGTACGTCCTGTTACAGCACCGTCATTGAAAAGAAGAATTTTAGAATCTTCATCAAGACCTAATAATTCTGGTTTATATACTGGCATGTCAGTAATAATAGTACCAGGAGCTTCTGTAGCTAATTTATAAGCTTCTTTCAAAGAGTTTACAGGAACTACGTTATTACCATAGAATGCAGTTTCGATTGTTGCACGGATTGAGTTGAAAATAGGGTTATTTGCGCCAATTTCAGTTCTAGGGAATCTTGCTTTTGTTGCCATGAGTAAAGCCTCCTTAAAAATAATTAGATTTAAAATAAATTATGGTTCATCACCAAAATATGTGCTTGATAATCTAATTGTTAAGCTGTTAAAAACTTACCATTACATTCTAGATAAATACGATACTCTTAACTTTGTCTATTTCTTAATTGATGATAGTTGGCAATTCAATTCTCCAATTCTTGAAAGCCTTTAAGACTTCAGTCATTTCAGGAATGCCTAAATTTCCACCATAAGCAATCTATTTTTCTAATAGGACATGATTGATGTAAATCTGTAGGTTCTATAGTAATATACGCTGTATTCTCAATAGGTATAGTAATATGAGTAACCCCCTTGAAGATTTAATAGTATTGATATCATGTAAATACATCTGGAGTCCTCCGTATTTAAGTCTGTTAGCATTTACTAGAGTACATGACATCAGATGTATTTTTTATCTACAAAATTTGGTATTTAGCTTGTCAAACACAGTTCATGGTGATGAACCTAAATTATTATAAAATAAATAAGTTTAGCTAATACGACAAGAAATGTTAAATTTCTTTCAAACTAATTATCGGATATTAGAGATTAAAAGTCAATAAAAAATAATATAAAAAACAATAAAATTATACAATTTTAAAGCAAAAAATAAATTGTTCAAAAAAACGAAATTATTGACTAAAATATTTTTTGAATTAGGTAATATGCTGAAAAGTATCAAGAAACATAAAAAAACAACAAAGTGAATATATATCTTTTAGGAGGAGGATATATAATGGTACAAAAAATAAGTTATCGTGAATTATTTAATGGCATAGAAGTACCTGTAGAACTTATAGATGGGCAGCAGGTCATTCCTATAAATTTTGATAATGGTGCTACTACGCCACCTTTAAAGCAAGTAGACAAATTTATATCCGAAAATATATTGATGTATGGATCTGTAGGAAGAGGTGGCCATAAATCAGAATATTGCACAAAAGCTTATGAACTTTCTAAGGAAGAAGTACTAAGCTTTTTTGGTGTCACACAATTAGATGAGTATGATGTCATTTATGTTAAAAATACCACAGAGGGAATCAACTTATTAGCCAATACCTTATGTGATCGAAATAACTATAAGATATTAACTTCTAGAATGGAACATCATGCCAATGACCTGCCGTGGCGAAATGTGGGGGATGTTTTTTATGTGGATGTAGATAAGCAGGGGAAGATAGATTTAGAAGAGTTAGAATATATGTTAGAACGTGCAATGGGGACAATTAAATATGTAACTATCACAGCGGCAAGTAATGTAACAGGTTATATTACCGATGTTCATCAGATAGCTAAGATTGCACATAAATATGGGGCAAAACTTCTAGTAGATGGGGCACAAATTGTAGCTCATAGGCCTATTCACTTAAAGGGACAAACAAAAGAAGAGGATATAGATGGTTTAACATTTTCGGGGCATAAGATGTATGCGCCATTTGGTAGTGGTGTAGTTATAATAAAAAAAGAGCTTTTAAAAGGTAAGAAACCATTTTTACAAGGTGGCGGCTCAGTCAAAGCTGTATTTGATTATGATGTTTATTATAAAGATACGTGGGAGGCTGAGGAAGCAGGTTCACCAAATTTTTTAGGTTGTATGTCCATAGTGGCTGCTATGACAGTGCTTAAAGCTATAGGATTAGAGAAAGTTGCAGAGCATGAAGATGGTTTAAGAAAAAGGCTTATCAAAGGTCTAAATAGCATGAAGCAAATTATTTTATACGGTGATCATAGAGAAGAAAATAGGGTAGGTGTAGTACCTTTTAATGTAAAGGATATTCATAATAAAGAAGTAGGAAGACTGCTACAAGAAGTAAGAGGAATAGCAGTAAGAACAGGGTGCTTTTGCGCACATCCATATGTTATGCGTTTGATGGGAGTTACTGAACGAGAAAGATACTACTATTTAAGGCATCCAGAATTAAAATCGCCAGGAATGATTAGAGTTAGCTTCGGGCTCTATAACACAGAAGAAGAAGTAGATGAGTTCCTAGATACATTAGAATTTATAATAAATCATTATAGTTAAAAAATAAGGTATTGCAAAATCGGGCCGCTGAGGTAGTGGTGGGTGAGAGGATACTCCTTCCGTAATTTATGAGAGGCTAAG
>CALGWE010000365.1:0-1426 GCA_937935915.1 uncultured Clostridia bacterium | reverse complement strand
AAGGATGGTGGAAAAGAGGCAGAGGCTATTTTAAAGCGTACTCTAGAAGAAGGCCATGCCATAGGCAATCATTCATGGTCTCATGATTATAACATTTTATATCCTAAGGGGACATTGGATGCGAAAGCTTTTATCAAAGAATATGAAGAGACAGATGCATTGTTAAAGAAAGTGCTAGGGAATGAGTTTACAACAAGAATTATACGTTGTCCTGGGGGCTGTAAAACATGGAAGGGCATGGATAAGTTAGATGATTATTTAAAGAAAAATAAGCGCTATAAAATTGACTGGGATGCCCTAACAGAAGATGCAGAAGGAGAAAAGAAAACGCCGCAGCAGTTAGTGAAAATTGCAGAAGATACAAGCAAGGATAAAGATATTGTAGTTTTACTTATGCATGATACCTATGGCAAAGATGAAACTGTTAAAGCATTGCCACAAATCATTGACTATTTTAAATCTAAAGGCTATGTATTTAAGACCATCGCGTAAGAAGGAAAAGATAAAATAAAAAAGTTAATTTAATCACTTTGATGATAAGTGTAGAGGTTGATGTACTTATAGTTTTGGTTATATCAAGTATTTTTATATAAAAATGTGGTTATCGCCAATTAATCAATTAGATTAGTTAGGCGATAGCCACATTTTTTTTGTATTTATGTGAATAAGGATTAGGGTTGTGGTAGTTTATGAATGGTATCATTGTATACAATCATTTATTTTAATTTTAAATAAAATGCTTGCAATTTACGTCAACTCTATATATACTTAAGTCAAGTAGAAGGTAACTTCAATAGCTGTGGTAGGAGGAAACATATGAAAAATGTAAGTAAAGTATGGATTATCGGGGCAAATGGCCAGCTTGGAAAAGCATTAAATAGTGTCCTTGATAGATGCGAAATGGAGATTTTAAACACAGATATAGAAGATGTAGACATTACGATTGCAGAAGAAGTAATGAAATTTGCAGAAAGAAATCGTCCAGATGTCATAATAAACTGTGGTGCAATAACTTCAGTAGAATTATGTGAACAGGATATGGAACAGGCGTATAAAGTAAATGCTATTGGTGCAAGAAATGTAAGTCTTGCTGCAAAACGTGTACATGCCAAATTAATTCATTTATCAACAGATGATGTTTTTGATGGGACAAGTACCAAGCCTTATGGAGAATTTGATCAGCCGGTGCCAAGCCTTGTATATGGTAAATCAAAATTAGCAGGTGAGCAGTTTGTGAAAGATTTCGCAGAACGTTACTTCATTATTCGTAGTAACTGGGTATATGGCAAAGGGAAAAACTTTATCAAAGATTTATTAGCACTTGCCACGCAGAAAGAGAGTATAAAAATCTCAGATGAAGCAATGGGTAGTCCAACAAGTGCAAAAGCATTAGCTAAATTTATCCGTCATTTAATGGTAAGTAGTG
>CALGWE010000364.1:0-3069 GCA_937935915.1 uncultured Clostridia bacterium | reverse complement strand
TTTACTTCCACCTCAGGATACTTCAGAAGAAGAGAAAGGAGACGAATAATCATGTGGGCTATTATTGAGCAAATTTTCCCTTATGCAATCGCCTATACAATTCCACTTTTAATCGTTGCCCTTGGTGGTCTTTACTGTGAACGTAGTGGTATTGTTAATATCGGGCTTGAAGGTCTTATGATTATGGGTTCTTTCGCAAGTGGTATTACAATTTACTTCTTACAAATGAGCTTCCCAGGTCAAACATGGACTATTTTTGTTGGGTTACTTGTAGCCCTTCTCGTGGGTGCATTATTCTCACTCCTTCATGCATTTGCAAGTATTAATTTACAAGCAGATCAAACAATCAGTGGTACAGCTATTAACCTTATTGCTGTTGCACTTACAGTTTTCTTAGCTAGAAACATTACAGGTAGTGGTAATATCGTACTTAGAACAACATTAGCTAAAAAGAATATTACGTTTTTAAAAGATATTCCAGTTATTGGACCATTATTCTTCACTAACACTTACTCAACAACATGGATCGTACTTGCAATTCTTATTGTATTTACTTTCATTCTTTACAAGACTTCTTTTGGTCTTCGTCTTCGTGCATGTGGTGAACATCCACATGCAGCTGATGCAGCAGGTGTTAATGTAGGACGCATGCGTTATATCGGTGTGCTTTTATCAGGTGCCTTTGCCGGACTTGGTGGTGGTATCTTCCTCGTTACTTTCTCTGGAGAATTTAATGGAAGCGTATCAGGATTTGGGTTCTTAGCTTTAGCTGCCCTTATCTTTGGACAATGGAAACCATTAGGTATTCTTGGTTCAACATTATTCTTCGGTTTTGCAAGTACAATTTCAAACGTATCACAAGTTATTCCAGAACTTGCTGCAATTCCACCTGTATACTTAAAAATCTTCCCTTATATCGTAACACTTATCGCACTTGTAATTTTCTCTAAATCTTCACAAGCGCCAAAAGCTGCAGGGGAAGCCTTTGACCCAGGTAAACGTTAATCTTATATAGCAAAAGAGGTAACGCAAATTTATGCGTCACCTCTTTTTTCTTTCTCTTTTTTCCTCTACTCTTCTAACCCATTCATCCCAAAAGGCACTACGATTGTCTTACAATATGCTTTAAACTCTTTAAGCAATATATCTACTTTATTGGTTCGTGGCATTTGCGCTGGCATAATATATGAAAATTGTCTGGAGAACTTCTCATCTAAATAAACTATACTTAATTCTTTATGTTGCTTCGCCACCTGTGCTACAAAATATGAAATCAGCGTAATACCCAGATTATTCTTCACAGCCTCTTTAATGGCATAATTGCTCCCAACAACCATGATACAGTCAGGAATAAGCTGATACTGATTTAAAAAGTTATCTAAATACGACCGTGTTCCTGATCCACTTTCTCTTACAATCCATTTTTGATGTTGTAATTCTTTTACACTAAGCTTCTTATTTTCAAAGTCCTCTTCATAAGGAAATGCAATCACTAACTGATCTTTAAAAAAATAATCTTGTTTAAATTCAGGCGATGTACTCATTCCCTCTATAAATCCTATATCTAATGTAAGTTCTTTAATCTTATTACAAATACTAGTACTGTTATTAATATAAAGCTCTACATTTAACTTAGGGTATTTCTTTTTAAACTCAGCCAGAAAATTAGGCATGATATACTCCCCTATAGTTAAACTGGCACCTACCTTAATGGTTCCATAAAGATCATCATCTACTGCTGGTACTGCTTTATAGGCACACTCTACTAGATTTAAAATCTCTTTAGCGAATTGAAAGAGTTTATAACCACTAGGTGTAATCACAATATGTTTTTGCTTAATAGAACGCTGAATCAGTGCAGTTTGAAAACGCTCTTCTAAATGCTTAATATGGGCGCTAACTGTAGGTTGGGATAAATGTAGCTGGGTTGCTGCTTTTGTAAAGTTATTTTGTTCTACTACTGTAATAAATGTTTTTAATTCTTCAAGCACATTATTGTCTCCTTAGATTTATTAAATTTTCTTCTATAACCATTATACTTTGTGATGATTATTATCACATATATTTATTTTATTTATTATTCGCTTCATGATATACTAATCAAGCTTAAAAAAAACATCATTTGGAGGTTTTTAAAGTATGATACAAAAGATTAAAGATATCGTTCCTGGTTTAGCTATTTCTGTAATTGTAGCACTTATCAGTATGTTCTTAGGGGGCTTTATTCCTAAAGTAGGTGCTGCAACAATTGCTATTTTCCTAGGAATGTTAATAGGTAATTTACCTTTTAAACAAAAAGCATTTCAAAAAGGCTATAAATTTGCTGAATCAGATCTGCTTTCTTATTCCATTGTATTCTTAGGGGGTACAATCAGTATTTCAACATTAATGGATTTAGGAATTAATGGGATTTTATTCATTGTCATTCAAATGGCGATTACTATTGTAGGTGCTATATTTATTGGTAAAAAACTTCATTTTAACCAAAACTTTAGATTTTTAATGGCCAGTGGTAATGCGGTTTGTGGTTCATCTGCCATTGCTGCTACAGCACCTGTTATTGAAGCTGATGATAATGAAAAAGGGATTGCCGTTACAATCGTCAATGTAACTGGGATCTTCCTTATGTTTATTATTCCACTTGTTACTAAATTATTATATGGCCATGAAACACTTCAAACTTCAGCTATGACTGGTGGTATCCTTCAATCAATCGGGCAAGTAGTTGCCAGTGGTGCCATGGTCAGTGAAGAAGTTAAAGATTTAGCAACAATCTTTAAAATTGTACGCGTTATTTTCTTAGTTGTTGTTGTCCTTGTATTTGGTCACTTAAAACACAAATCTAATACACAAATCGTAGAAACAGAAGCCACACAAATTGAAAAAGCAAAAGTTAAAATACCTTGGTATGTTATTGGGTTCTTTATTACATGTATCTTATATACACTCCACTTCATCCCAGAAAGCTTGTCTATTGCTTTAAAATTCTTAAGTAATAAATTTGAAATCATCGCCTTAGCCGCTATCGGTCTTAAAGTGAATGTAAAAGACCTCATTAAACAAGGTAAA
>CALGWE010000363.1:0-5391 GCA_937935915.1 uncultured Clostridia bacterium | reverse complement strand
TCAATCTATTGGCAACCTGTGGTGTATCAATACTAATAGCTATAGTAAATTTTTTTTCGTGTAAACTATACTTATCTTCACCTTGTCTGCGTGCGTGATTATATACAGATTTTTCAGTGGTATTAATATAAATCAATTGCATGATCTCATCAAACCAAATTTTATCAAGCACCCACAACATACCATTTTTATATGTTTTTTTCTTGAATGCATCGTCCATCATATATCCATCCTTTCTATTAAATGTTATTTATAACAAGTGCATTTCCTTTATATATTATACATTTTAATTAATTATTCTGTTTTGTCAATACATTTTATAAAATGTTATTAAATTTTATTTTTTGTGTTTTATTTTACCTGAAATGTAGGTGTACTTTTGAATTTGTTATTGTAACTATTTTTTTGTATCTAAATAAACGAGCAATAGCTTTTGCTACTGCTCTTCATATAATGTATTCACACAAATAATTTCTTTACCTGTTCTTATACCTACATTTTGCATACATTGGGTACACATTTTAACTTTTTAATTCCTAGCAATTAAAGTTAGGTATTGATAATACTGGAACTAAAAAGAAGTACCTAATAAAATAGATACTTCTTTTTAGTTCCAGTATTATCAATGAGATTCATTCTAATTATCCTACTTCATTCATATTTTTTATTTTCATCTTATCAAATTTAAACTTCATTTCATCGAAAAGCTTGTAGGAATCATAAATTTTCGCATACCGGCTATGATATATAAAGAACTTCACACCACATTTCACATGGGCTCCATACCAATGCTGATGAACAATAAAGCAACTGATACCAAAGAGGGTTAATATAAAGCCAGCACCAAAGTTATTGACCTTGCGATGCACAAAATTATATTCAAAACAAGCTCTTACCTTTGAGCTAATTAATTTATCATACTGACTGATCAATACGATATCAAATCCCATATGACGATGATGGGTAAAGAATTCAATCCAATCATGGAGATAACCATTACGATAAGGGGCTGTCTGACGTTCTAATTTCTCTTCATCTGTCAGGAACTTTTTGGCCCAATATTCTTTCCACTCTTGATTCTTGTTTTTCAACTCTTCCTGGCTAAAAAACATCTGCGCCTCATCTATGATAATCAGGCTTTGATGCTCTTTTCCCTTTTGATGAAACTTAAGAGCATAACGGTAAAAGAAATCCGGACTAATATCCTCAAAATGCATGATATTATAAATCACTCCACGCTTATTTCTAGGCACATTAAAATAATTCCTATTGACCTGATGCTGTTTTTGAGCTACACGATATTTTCTATCTAAAAAACGATAACGATACCTTTTAACATCTTTATAGATTTCTTGCTTATTTAATTTCAAATTGACACTAATAATATTAGTTTTATATAACTTATTCCAACGCATAATAAGCTGCGCACAATTGAGGCTCTTGCCTGATCCTGGCGTGCCTGTATATAAAGACATCATCATTTCATCCCCCCTTATTCCAGATTCTTAGTCCATCTCAGGATAATCTGGATCGAATAATACACAAGAATGGCTGCCAGCCAAGCGGAACCAATGGCAAGCATTTCTTTGACAGGTACAAAGAAACTAATATAACTCATATACTTTTGTGGCAATGCCTCATCAAAATGAAATGGCGAATCAGGTAGTAACATTAGACACATACTGATTACCTTTCCTATTGCTTCAATCAAACCATTTAACAAGCCAATTAACTTACTGAGCATCTCCATCCCCCCTAATGCTTAATTAACGCGCTTGTAATCTTAATTAAGCCCGATACAAAAGAAAGTAATAGAAACCACCTGAAAAGCTTTATCACCACTTCATACTCACTAAAATCTAAGCGATACATGACATTTACATATTTTTTAAAATCCGTTGGTACAAATTGCTTCAGTTCCACCTCTATGACTGGTGCCACAGGTTGCACATTAAATAACTCAATCAAAGCTATTAAGTCAAAAGGTAGACTAAATGGAAACTTCGTTGTAAAGAGTTCTCCTGCCACCTTCAATGGCTCCATATCTAACTCTGTAGCGGCTTCATAGTCTATATCCGGATCCTCAACTGGCTTAATAGAGGGCGTGGGAGTTGGCATGGGAAGTGCTACATCTGTGATTACATCGGCCACCTTAGGAATTACGGCAGGACTTACCATCACCTTCGGTTGATATTTGTCTTTAATTTGATCTGGCGTCATGATTAACGGTACCGTAGTCGTCTTTGCTGGCCTAAAGGTAACACCTTCTAAGCCCCCTGCTACATTACTTGGTTTCACAAAACCGGCTGGATAAACTAATGCTTCATCTTTAATTTTGTAGCCATTATGCGTCACTACCCATCCATTGGTTCCTAAATTAAAATCATCTGGAAATGGGGCTAAATCCAGTACATATAAGTAATTCGTTGTTTTACTTAGATCTAACGTAATGCCTGTATTACGTGCAATACTATCTACGATGGCGCGTGCCTGTGCCTTGATCTGATCAGAGGCATAGTCGGTTAAATGATTATTCACATGCATTTCCCAATGCCCTAAAGTGACTTTCCCTTCTGTCTTATATAAATCTACAATGTATCCTGACTCATGATCGTTATAGGACAAGTTGCCATAGGTCTGTACACGTGTATCTGAAACAGCTTGTGAACTACTTAATTTTTTATTATAGGTCAGCCCTAAATAGTAATCTAAGCCATCCTTTCCGACAAAATGATACTGTACATCTATGTAAGCCATCTTCCAGCCATAATTATAAGATCTCTGGCTTGAGAGTACCTTTACACCAAATGGCGTATCTCCCCAAACATTAATAGGCGTCGAAGGCAATAATACCTCATCTGTCTCAAATAATGTTTTCACCTTCTTGCTATAGGCTGTTCCTAAGTTATAATCTACAGCATTATTCGTTCGGCCAAGCTGCTTATACAAATCTGACATCAGCGTATGCACTGCTGCTTTGACCTCATATCCCTGTACCCGTTCCATTTCTTCCCCTACTGGTATTAGTATAAAATCAAGCGGTAACCCTTTATTGTCTGTTTGTTTTGTATATTGTGTCCGAACAGCGTCCCACCCGTCTTCTTCAGGAATCTCTGGAAAGGCCTCTACCGCATCTGTCATGCTAATATATAAAGAGGTGGCTTGTTTATCAATTAATTTGCCTAAATACGTTAATAGGGCTCTTGAGTAAGTACCCATGCTACAATAATATTCGCAGGCCAATTCCCATTTATCTTTCAACCATTGCTCCACAATGGCACGTTCTTCTTCAGATGCACTAGCATAACTGACCCCTAGGCAAAAAAACGCACATACTGCTAAAATCGCAACGGCCCCCCATGCCACTGAGGCACTCACAGCTGCACCTGCAGCTACGCCGGCTTCCGGTAACATGGCTAGTGTGATATTACAACTAGGATTCCTAAATGCTGCCTGGGCTTCTATGGCGCGCACATCTGCTAAAACACCACTACTTTCTAGGAGTTCAATAACTGTTGTAAATCTTCCTTGTTGTCCTTGAATCTGTAAATTGATGGGTTGTACGGTTTGTGCTTGTAACCGCACAACAATAAAAATAAACGTTAATAATATACATATAATCCTTTTCATATTTCCCCCATTGAAATAAGCCCACCATCTACGATAGCAGGCTTATATGTACAATTAAGATGCTTTATTCACTAAGGATTTAAAAAAGCCAATGCCTTTTTTAATCGCTAAAAATGTAGCTACTAGCCCTAAGCCTATTGGTAAGGCTACTGCTATCATCCCCATAATTTCATTTGATGCACTATTCATAGCGGTTGTCATAGCCTCTGTTGAATTAAACCCCTTTTCAGATGCCAATATTGGAAATGCCATTGCAGATACAGTTGTTAAAAGGCCACCTTGTACAATTCTTTTCATTTTTTCACCCATACTTACACCTCCTTTTTATGATTGGATTATATGCAAAACCTTATTGCACGCATAAGCAACTATTATGATCAAACTAAAGGTCTTGATACCGAAAAAAAGTCCTACACTAATATACCCATACATTTTCATCATCCTTTAAAAAGAAATCTAAAGAAACAATAGACTGCAAAGCCCCCAATTAACACGGCTAAAAGTGTATTGGTCATGATTAGATCCTGATGGACTTGTTCTAGCGTTGTAACAGCTAGCGTTTCTTGTGTAGGCGTTGTTTCACTCGTTCCACTACACTCTGCTACCTCTTCTTGCGCATTTCCTGTTATTGTTTGTGCTGCTATTGGCACTTCTTTTTCTAAATTTTCCATGATGGTCCTGCTCTCCAATGCACCTTGCTTACGAAATGAAAACTGACTCTAACGCTACGCTGTCAGTTTTCATTTCGTAAGCACTTGCTTTGTACAAGCCTCCCATAAATCAAACTCTTTAATAAAATCAAGCGTTGATAAGCGTAACTGCAACCCTTTCGCATTGGAAGTAATATCAAAATGGGCATGATATACGCCAGGTACTTTTTTAATACTATCCATATTGGCAATATTAGCTTTAATCGGTTGATAGCCATAGCCTTCACGTGTTGAATTAAAAAGGAGATTATTTAAATAATAAATTGTTACGCCCTCTAACTGCTCGCCGCTCTCTTTATCTGTAAAATTATACGGTCTTGCAAATAATACATATAAATCCTGTTCCATGATAAATCCTCCTTGGTTTCATAAATGCTTAAAATCTATTTTTAACGTGATTGATGCCTGTATCATAGCTTTTGAAAGTTGCATCACTTATTCTAATTGATTACGTAAAACTTTCTTCTTCAGACGCTTGTACTTTTCTGCATCATGTAACACGTTTTCAGAAAGTGAATGAATAAAATCCGAAATATCTTCTGTTAAGTTATCATCATTGAGGCCTTTACTTAAAATAGATACGGTCGAAACCTTCCTTGCAATCTGTTTATTTAATAATTCTATATCCCTTTCACGTTGATATAAGCGCAATAGCTTGCCATCTACCCGCCTGCTATTTAAATCACATGCTAGCACCCGTTTCCAAAGGTAATTATAATCTCGTTCACGTTTACGCTTTGCCCCTGAAGCTGTGACTTGTCGATAGGTCTTAGTTGTTAAATAGTTAATCGTATAAGCCTTATAATAGAGCATCTTATAAAAGACCTGCTGATAATCTGCTATCTCTTCTATAGGTGGCAGATTTCTAAAAAACTCTCGTGATGACTTATAAAATTTACTGCCTGTTTCAAATTCTAGATTCACAATACGTGTAATCGGTGGTGTTAAATAATTTGCAAAGCTCACAAGATCCGCAAACTCATATTTGCTCCTTAAGTCCAAATAGAAACGGCATTTTTCTTTTAAGACTTTATCTTTTCCAAACTCTAAA
>CALGWE010000362.1:0-1528 GCA_937935915.1 uncultured Clostridia bacterium | reverse complement strand
CAGACGTGTGCTCTTCCGATCTACAAGAATCTAAAATTTTCATTACATCTTCTTGTGATATAACTCTTTTCTTTTCTTTTTTACTCATCTATCAAAATACCTCTTTATAAATTTATAGATATTATTTTATATGCAAGCATTATAACTTTTAGTCCTACTATTAACACAAGTACACTTTTTATAAAGATTCATTGTTTTATTTTCACATGTTTCATAATCACACCACTTTCTGGAAGAGTTGGTATCTTTGACATACTGTAACTTAAATCTTGAGGTGGCAATTCATAACTTATCTTATTCACTACTACATCTAGTGCTAAATTCATCATAGCCATGGTAATACGCTCTCCTACGCAGCGGTGCCCTTTAATGCTTCCTCCTCCTTGTGGCATAAAGTTATAAAGCGTTTTTTTCTCCTTTTTATAGCGGTCAGGATTAAACTTATAAGGCGTCTCCCATAAACGTTCATCATGGTTCGTGCCATATAAATCTAGTAAAACAAGAGTTCCTTTTTTAAAAGCATAGCCTCTCCAAATAAAATTTTTCTTCACCTTAGCACCTATAAAAGGGGCAAAAGGATAATAACGACGTACCTCTTCGTTAAATCTTTCTTTATCCCCATGATCATCTAAAGCTAATTTCACCTGATAAGCTGGGTTTTCATAAAGGGCCACTGCCATAAATGTAATATAGACTGCAATAGCTACTATCGGTCTTATTAAATTTAATAGTTCAACAGCTGCAACCTGAGCCTCTAGCAGATTGCCATTTGCCTCTCTATACTGGCTAACTTCCTCTAAAATTGTACCAGACTTTACAGTAATCCTCTTATTTCTAATTCCCTCAATCGTATCTTTTAACGAAGCTTCTAACTGATTTCTTGAAATTCTCCCCTTCCAATGGGTCCATCCTATCCTGCCAAACCCAAAAATCATATTCCCTAGGGCATCTGCTGCCTTTTTTATCTGGTCTGCTGGCAGTGGATCAGGTACACCGACCCATTCACAAGCTGCCTGACATAACACCTTTTTCGCCTCATCATAAAGAACAATTTCCTTTTTATTAGGCCAAGCCTTAATTGTTTTTTCCCATGCTTCACCTGCTAATTTAATCAATTCTTCCTCTCGTTTTTCATTTACTAAATGAATAAAAAATGCTTTTCTCTCTTTATGTGCCCTATCATCTAGTCCCTGCACTCCATCTTTTCCTGTTAATGTCTCCTTTACTCTTTTGGGCATAACCTTATTTCTTTCAAAAATAGTTTCATTATATATCTTTAGATTCTCCCACCTCTATAGGATTATTCATTTATTCTTCAGATTCAAAAAGAGAGTACCCACAAAATTACTATTAATCTTGCGGGCACCCTCTTAGCATTTACATACAAGTATATTCATACTATAAGTACATCAATCGCTATACTTACTATCAAGATCATTACATTAAATTTTTTCTGCGTCTCCCCTAAGGTACCAAAATGCCAGCTGAGGTAGTGGTGGGTTAGAGGATACCTGTGGAGTAATTTCCT
>CALGWE010000361.1:0-8979 GCA_937935915.1 uncultured Clostridia bacterium | reverse complement strand
TATAAGCGCCCAAGACATCTTTGCTCTGCGCATGTACAATGTGAACGGCATGCTTTTCTAAAACATACTTATCATACTGAGAAATCAACTTCTTTTCTTGCCAGATTTCATAAAAGAACTGCTTGTACCCTTTTTCCACAGTTTCACGTGTTTTATCATAGGACCTGAAGAAAACATTTTTTCCCCGCCGATTGCCATGATAATAAGTAGCTAGCTCTGCTGGTAAATCAGGCAATTCATGAAAGATGAGCTGATAGTTTCTAAACTGTGAAACCACAAAGTCATCAATATTTTTATAATAGGTGGCCATATTTTGAATCATATTCGTGTGAAAGGCGTAATCCACACGGCTTAATTTGATTTCGCCTAGACATGTCCCAAACTGCAATAAAAATTGATCAATCTCTGCAATACAAATTTTAACTGCTTCTATCTCACCATGAAGCCACAGAAATTCACTGGATATACGGACCAAAATCGGCATATCTGTGAAACGTGTACGTGGCTTTGAGAAAAATACTCCATAACGATTTTTAGAGACCAAATAAAAGTGATAATAACTAATTCCAAAGGGTTGTATAAAGTAATTGTATGGTTCAATACATACTTCCTCTTCTTTTATTTCTGCTTGTCCACGATAAGTTTCCAAAAAAGTTTGTAGTTCAAGTAATAATTTATAGCTCCGTAATGTATAAGCTGTAAATGTTAAAGTATCTACATTATGTAGCATGCCTTCTTTCACACAGTTGAACCATACTGTTACCTCTTCAGCTGATAACTCTTGACCTATTTTTGTACGATGTACAATAGGCCGAATCATACTTTCACCTCCTTGCTTCGTGTTGTTTGTAATTGTAATATATTCCAGCCCCTTGAAAATTCTTTTTGCGTCAAATGTATGATTTCACATCAAAAAACATCCTTTTTTAGGATTTTCTTTTATTTTTTGTAAGTTTAATTTGCGCCAAATGTATACTTTTACGTCCTAAGATGTATTTCTCTATAATTAACGCCTCTTTTAGACAGCTCGGAAAACATCCCCTATTTTCCGAACCCCCTACTTTACTTAAACAACTTATGTATCAAGCAATTAACCGACTCCCCTACTCTGACGTTCACACCCAATGTTATAAAATCGGGTTTCATTTTCATGATTAAAGTTAAATACTTATTATCCTAAAGTATCCCTTTAAGTCTCCTTCTTTCACCTAAAGTCATTCTTCCTTCAAGGTATACTATTAGCAAAGGAAGGCTATCTCCTTCCAATGCTATCTCTAATACATAGCCACTCTTAACTAAAATTTTTCTAAGATCCTATTTCTATTAATGTTATTAAATACAATACATTAATGTGTACCCAAAGTCTCAACGCCTGTCTTGCAGACGCATTTTCTAAGTTCGTGCCTCACTAAGAAAATATTAACATCTGTTACTAGTAATATAGATGATAGTACAATATATATTTGTAATATTACCATTCACCTCTAAAAAAATAATATTAATCTTTTATATGAACAATTAATATTGATATTATCTTTTGATATCATATATAGATATTCAATATTAATATCAAATATCTATATATGATATTAGATTAAAGTATTAATGCATAGTAATATTTTTATCCTGTAATATATAACCCTTACACCTTATAAACTACTAATAAGACATACAATTAAAAGTATCTGTTATAAAATACATTTTTCCTTATACCTAATGTTAGCAAAATATATTATATAAAATGGAGGATATTATTTTATGATTATTCGTGGCGCTGAATCTAGAATGAGAGATTTTACAACTCCAATAGTAGACTTGTTTTTTGAGTGTACACACTATAAACCAATAGATTTCATATTAGAATTTACAGATGATCTTAATCTAAGCCGATTAAACTTATCTCCTAAGAAACTACATCAAGAGTTAAAAAAATATCCTTATGCTCCTAATACTACAGGTGCAATATTATTGCCTTATTCAAAAGAAGACCCTCCTGCCATTTTGATAAAAAAAGATTCCTTCAATGAAGACGTTGTATTTATACATGATTTAACATATTACCTATCATATTTATTTGATTCTAGATGGTCTTATAAAGCTGCTGATTTAGAATTTAGTATGTATTCTACGCCATCTGATATACTACGTATTTGGTGTGACTGGCATGCTGAACTATTAGCATATTCCTGCGAGATTGTCTTAGCTTCTAGATCAAGTGTTTTATCCAAACAATTACTACCTCGTTTTCAAGAAGAGGATTTACTTATTCGCCAAGAATTGTATCCTAGCCTAATAGAAGAAAAAATTAACCCTCATATATTTTTAACTCATGTCATGCGTGTCTTAGGAACATATGTAGCATTTAATATGGTTTATCCAAAGCTATTTAATAAAAATACACTACCTGAAGCATTAACAAATATTTGTGGTAATAAAATTAAAACCTTATTCACATTCCTTTGTAATACCAAAACAAACAAAGAACTAGTACCTAAAATAGCTGAATTTGATTCACTCATCGAAAGTCTTATTATATACAGTTATAGTTAGACCTACCTATTTGCTTAAAAAAGTAATTTAACTCTGTATGTTATAAAAGATTATGCTATACATGGAGGTATAATTTTATGTTTGTTTATGGTGCTGAACCTAAAATGAAAGATTTTATAAATTCAGTAGTAGATATGTATTTTAAGTATCTTGAATGCAAACCACTAGATTGTATGATATATACTACATACGACCTTAATCAAGTTCGATTAAACTTAGCTCCTAAGAAACTACATCAAGAGCTACTAGAGAATCCTTATCCTCCTAATACTACAGGTGCAATATTATTGCCTTACTCAAACGGAGGCCGTCCTGCCATTTTGCTTCAAAAAAGCCAATTTGGCCAAGATATTCGATCTATTCATGAATTAATGTATTACCTCACATATTTATTGGATAGTAAGTGGTGTTATAAAGTTTTTAATTTAGATTTTAATGCTTATACAGAGCCTACTGATACAATATGTGCTTGGTGTGACTGGCACAGTGAACTGATAGCCTATTCCTATGAAATCAAATTAGCTTATAACTCCGGTATATCCCTTGATCAACTACTCTTTCGTTTTCAAGATGAGGATTCATTTATTCGTCAAGGATTGTATTCTGACCTACTAGCCGAAAAAAGTATACCACGTGTATTTGTCAGCCATATTATGAGTATCTTAGGAACATATGTAGCACTTAATATGGTTTATCCAAAGCAATTTAATGAAAATACGCTACCTAAGGCATTAATAAATATTTGTGGTAATAAAATTAAAACCTTATTCACATTCCTTCGTAGCACCACAACAAATCAAGAACTACTACCTAAAATCACTGAATTTAATTCACTTGTCCAAAGTACTCTCATATATACCTACAGTTAGATTTACCTACTTTTTATAAAAAAGTAGCACACGCAAATTTATATGCATGTGCTACTTATCTTAACTATATTTTTCAAGAAATTCATCTATAATAATATTTAATAAATCATTACGAGAACGACCCACCTTTTTACATATCCTATCTAATCTACTAACCTTTTCCTTCTCCATATAAATTGGAAAACTCTTCTTTTCTAATTTCTTTGTTACATTTTTAAAACGATCTAATGAATTATCATTATTACTATCTTTTTGGATTTCTAATTCCTTTTCTTCTTCTTGTTTCACCTCTTTTATATTAGCAATTAAAGATTCTTTAAATTTATTTGCTTTTTTCATATCTGTCATCTTTATTCAATCCTTTCTTTTATTTCATCAACAAGATCAGTATATACTTTTGCATGTGGCATTGAATAACCTTGAATAGCTTGATGCATAGCTGCAGCTTCTTTATATTTAACTGCATCCGGAATAATTACCTTAAATAAATGTTCTGGAATTGCTTCTTCTAAAACACTATTAAATGATTTACTATAGTTTGTTCTTTTATCAAATCGATTACGAAGTACCCCTAATAATTTAAGGTCTTTATTAATGCCTACATCTTTAAGCTCTTGCACAACTTCACGCATTAATGAGAAACCACTTAATGCACTACTACTGTTATCAAGGACACAAATGTAGTAATCTGCAATGGCTAAACAATTTTGTGTTGTTAAGCCTAAAAATGGTGATGTATCCACAATACAGAAATCAAATAAATCCGGCATTGTTTCTAACTTAGCTTTTAAAATACTTTCTCGATTCATTCGAGTTGCGAGTTCCATCTCCAGCTTATTAGAACGGATATTGTTAGGTACAATATATAGGTTTTCCTTTACCTCATAAATCGCATCATCAAAGCCAGTATGCTTATCCTTATAGACTTCGTATAATCCTGTATCAAATTCCCCTATATCTAATATATTGGTTGTATCTGATTGAGAGTCCCCATCGATAATAAGTGTCTTATAGCCTTGTCTAGCTAATTCTGAGGCCACATTCAATACAGTTGTTGTCTTGCCTACTCCACCCTTAATATTTCCTATTGTAATGATTTTCATCTACCATCTCTCCTATGTTAATACTAGTATGTGATATTAATATCTGATACCATCATTTAATATTAATATAAATATTTATACAAACAAAGTCAATACATAATATAAATCCTAAGTATCCCTTTCAGGAATTGCCCCCTCGTGAGCCTATTTGCAATTCAATTTTCTCCGAAAATCTCTTGCAAAAGCTTGACTAATATAAAGACTCATGATAAACGGGTGGTGATTACTAGGAAACGGCTCACTCTCCCCCCTGCTACTCTCAATAACTATATTATTATTGATTTCGCAAGGAAGATTTAACTCATAATAAACGGTATGGATCATACCGAGGTATCCGTTTCATCATTAAATCCCACAGAATAACTTCTGTAACGTCTCAAAGGAGTCCAGGTCTGCTATTACCTCCTGTATTAACAAAATACTTGACGTCCCCCCTACGCTTCATATGAACTTACTAAACATATTGGCGAACAGGACAGGTCTACTTTTACATGAATCGTGCTGCATTGTAATTCCTTCATGTAACTTTCCGATATCTGGATTTTTGGGCCAATGGCCCCCTACACCCTATAACGGCGGTTCCTGCGATAGTTAATCGCAATGGTTGTTTTAACGTGATGCTCCACTCAACACGAGGCTTTTTTATAGTTGAAAGCTCTCTTAAAACATTATTCAATTAAAAAAGGCGTCTTCTAATTGATTAGAAAACGCCTTAACTATACATATTGAAATTAATTCCACATCTTTTTATGTAATAGGTATTGATTTATTAGTAGCATATAATATATAATGTATGCATATTAATAAAAATACAGATGTTATTAATTAATATCTATTTAGTCACATCAGTTTGGCGTCCTGAGAAAACACAAAACTGTGTGGCGTTTCTTAAAAAGTCTTTTTCATTAAATCGCTTTGGTCGGTGGAGTTAATGTTAAAGGCTTTTTTGCTGTATTTATTTATGAATATTATTATAAATAATCACTTGCAGATATGCAAGTGATTTTCACTTTAGTTAAAGTTAAACTCTATTTCTCTTTAATTTCTTTTGGCTTACTATTTGCTACCTTCTTTTTAGTTTCTACCTTTTTAGTTTCTATCTTTTCTAATAGCTCTTTGTATTTATTTTGATATTGCTCAATATCTTGATTATGTTTCTCTTGTAATTCTTGTATTTTTATCTGATATTGTTGCTGCATCTCCAAGATTTTTTTATTCAGTTCAATATCAGCTTTCACTTTAAGTGTTTCTATTTCATCTACATGTTTTATCTTTAAATCATCTATGACTTGACTATGCTTCAATTCTTGTTCTTGCTTAATTACATCAGCTTCAATAATGGTCTGTGCTTGTTTCTCTGATACTGTATTCAATTCATTTACTTTTGCCTCTAAATTCCTTACTTTATCTTGAAGCATTTTATTATTCTCATGTTCAGCCTTATATTCTGTAAGTGTTCCAGTAAGTGTATCATTTTTCTCCTTATACTCACTCACTAATTCTTCTAATGTTTCATTTGTTTTAGTTAACTGGTTAATCTGTTTTAAATGCTCTTGATTAGAATTAGTTAACTGATCATTTATATTACTTATTTTCTCTTTTTCTTCTTCTAATTTCACAATATCATCTTGTAAACGTTCAATCATTCTATCCTTATATTTTTGTTCTTCGCCTGCTTTTATATCCTTATCTTGTAACATCGTATTAATTCTAGCATTAGCATTTATAAAGATCATATTAATACGATTTGTAAGTTGTTCTAATTCCTCTACTTCTGCTACAAGAATATTTTCTCCTTTTTTTATTTTATTTAATTCATATAGTCCTATTAGACTCTCCATAAAATCCTTACTACTTTCAAAGTCCTCTTTTATTATACTCTGTAACTTTTCCTTCAGCTCTGAATCTAACTTTAATCCCCACGTTTCTTGTGACATCCATATCACTCCTCTTGTATTTAGTTAACTTTAAAACTTAGCATTTTCAATGGGTTAACCAGTTAACCTGTTATACTAAAAGTATTCCCTATCTGATTTAACTTATTCTAAATTTTTCCTTTGTTTCTTCACTATTTATAATCTATCTTCATATTGCTTTACTAATTTATAAAAGGTTGTTTTCTTCAGTCCTAATAATTTCATAACATCAACAGCCTTAATTGTTCCTGATTTATACATCTCATAATACTTCTTCCACTGTTTTGGATATTCAATAGCTTTTCGCCCTTTATATTTTCCCTCTGATTTAGCTACTGCAATGCCCTCCGCTTGACGTTCTTTAATATATTCTCGTTCTAACTGAGCTACTGCACCAAATATAGTTAACATGAATATTCCTGTAGGTGTCGTTGTATCAATATTTTCTTTCAGAGATACAAACTGCACACCTTTAGTATTTAATTTTTCCACTAGCTCTAATAAATCCTTAGTATTTCTAGCAAATCTACTAATACTATCTACAATAACCTTATCCCCTTTATTACAACGCTCTAGTAACTCATTTAAAATAGGTCTATCTGTAACATTCTTTCCACTTGCTCGCTCAATATAAACATTTGCTATAGGAATATTATGTTCTTGTGCCTTTATCTCTTGTCTAATCGTACTTTGTTCTTTAGATGAAACTCTTATAAAAATATGTATTCATATTTTTCTACTACCTCAATTTATACTATTTCTAAATATATTTTAACAAAACGTTTGTTTAGAGTAAACATTAAATCCCGAACGTTTTTTTGAGTTTATATTAGCTTATATATCAGATTTTTAGCTATCTTATTTTTGTTCGTTTGATCTATACCTTTAAGGAATATAAAATTAATTGTTTAAATTTCGAACTATTTTTAATATCATTTATTTATAATACAGTTAAAGGAGATTAAAATGGATACTAAACAAAAACCACCTAAAGTTTTTATTTCATACGCACATACTACAGAATCATTTGCTGACAAGATATTAGATTTCTCTAATATGCTAAGGACAGAAGAATATATTGATGCCAACATAGATCAATATGAAGAAAATCCACCTCAAGGTTGGCCTAGGTGGATGGAAGAACAAATCAGATTATCCGATTTTGTATTAATTGTCTGTACATCAGCTTATTTAGAAAAAGTTAATTCATATTCTACTCAACAAGGAAAAGGTGTTAACTGGGAAGTTTCAATGATTTATCAATCCTTGTATCAAGGTTGCTGTAATAATTCTAAGTTTATCCCTATCTTGTTTGATGGTAGTAGTGAAAATGATATTCTATTACCACTACAAGGATCAACATTTTATCATGTTGAAAATCCTAAAGAATTAAAAAAATTATGCAATCGCCTAAAAGGCATTCCAAATACTGTTAAACCTGCTCTTGGTTCTAAACATTCAGACACCTTTATAACTCAACCTGCGCTTGATGCAAAATCTCGAAAAACATTATTTGCAACATCTTTTATTGATATAGACGAATGGAACAAAGCCAAATGGTGTGGAACAGGTTATCTATTTCCACAAAATCCTGTTCTAAATATTCCATCGGCTCCCCCTATTCTACTTTTTGTCTATAAAAATGCTGATGCTGCAATAAATATATTTGCTGATTGGAAAAAACATTTAGATGGTAAACCCTTTGATGACTTAAGCTTATCGATTATAACGGATGCTACTGGTTATTATGTATTCGTAACAACTAGTATAGATTATTGTACCAAAAAGGCGGACGAGTTAAATCTAGACAAGACAGAAACTCTTTACATGGTTACATCTCGTTTTCATCATATGAAATTAAATCCTTATAATAATAATTTGGTTATGTTTAAGCACCTGTATTCTAAATTTAGTAGTTATTATATTGCTCCTTGTTACCTTGAAAACCCTTCTTTAGAGTGCACAGTTGATAACCTTCATGTAATAGAAGAGTTAGCGATTAAAATGACCAAGATAAACTTCAAGGATATTAGTGATATAGGGCCAAATGATTTAGAGTGTGCAATTTTACACCAACCATTAACCGATTAAATATCTATAGGCTAAAAAGATTCTACATATAGTGATTACATATGTTCTAGCTCAACATACATTGAAAAGACACAAATTATGTTGTGTCTTTTCAATGTTGCTTTCCTACAATAGCTTCACCAGCGCCTATAAGAGGCTCATGTTATTCATAAAGTTAGTTAAAACCTTAATTAAAAATTTTACACACATATGGTGTAAAGTACTGTGAAACATGTTATACTAACATTATCGGTACGACTTATGACGTACCAGGAATTTTACTTAGAAAACTTTTAAATTAAAAAAAAGGGAGAGTCTGGACCACTCTCCCTTTTTTGCTATTATCATTTCAATAGCGTTACGATTACTAAAAACATCCCGTTGATAATGGCAACCCATATAGCATCGGGAATTTTACTTAGAAAACTCTTAAATTCGTTCATCGTATAGTCCTCCTTTCCGTTAGGATAG
>CALGWE010000360.1:0-2427 GCA_937935915.1 uncultured Clostridia bacterium | reverse complement strand
AAGCATTAAGAAAAGCACTTTCTGATGAAGGAGATTTTATTTTTGCTTAAGTTAGTGGCTGAACAGTTACGGTATATTTTAAGTGAGATTAAGCATAATTAATTTATAAAGGTATATAAGCATATTGCGAATAAAAATGAAAAGTTTGCTTTTGTGTTGGTTATCAGAAGTTTATGGATATTGGCATTGAATTTTGAAGATAAAGTGTCTATAATATAAAATATTAAAATGAATACAGTATTAATTAAAACATTACATAAGGGGGGATTAAGATGCCGGATGAGATTTATGAAAAATTAATAAAAAGAATACGTTCGTATCACCCTTCTGACAATTTACAAATGGTAGAAGATGCTTATGCACTTGCGAAAAAGGCACATGGTGAGCAACTTAGAAAGTCAGGGGAACCTTATATCATTCATCCACTGGCGGTTGCCTATACACTAGCAGATTTAGAACTCGATATTGAATCTATTGTTGCTGGTATTTTACATGACGTTGTAGAAGATACGGATTATACATTAGAAGATATTGAACGTTTATTTAATAAAGAAGTAGCACTATTGGTGGATGGTGTTACAAAGTTAACTAAAATGCAGTTTACAACACAGAATAAGGAACTTCAAAAAGAAGAGATGCAAGCTGAAAACTACCGTAAAATGTTTTTAGCTATGGCACAGGATATTCGTGTGGTTATTATTAAGCTGGCAGACCGTCTCCATAATATGCAAACACTTAAGTTTATGACACCAGCTAAGCAAAAGGAAAAGGCAGAAGAAACACTTAATATTTATGCGCCTATTGCCCATAGACTAGGTATTTGTAAGATTAAAGCAGAACTTGAAGACTTATCGCTGCGTTATATTGAACCAGAAGTTTATTATGATCTTGCGCGCAAAATTGCAAGTAAGCGTATGGAGCGCATTGCCTATATAGAAGAAATCGTGAATCAAATTAAAGTAAAAGTTGAAGAAGCTGGTATTGATGCTGTCATTGAAGGCAGACCAAAACATTTCTTCAGCATTTACAAAAAGATTATTAATAAAAATAAAACATTAGATCAAATTTATGATTTATTTGCTGTACGTGCAATTGTTAAATCAGTAAAAGATTGTTATGGTGTACTTGGTGTAATTCATGAAATGTATACACCAATTCCAGGACGTTTTAAAGATTATATTGCTATGCCAAAACCAAATATGTATCGTTCACTCCATACAACCCTTATGGGAGCAGAAGGTACACCATTTGAAATGCAAATTCGTACAGAAGAAATGCACCGTACAGCTGAATACGGTATTGCAGCCCACTGGAAATATAAAGAAGGACGCACAGATGGCGTTATTCGTGATAAATCAGAGGAAAAACTTACATGGCTTCGTGAGATTTTAGAGTGGCAACGTGATATGAGCGATAATCGTGAATTTATGAAAGCTCTTAAAGGTGACCTAGATATCTATACAGATCAAGTTTATGTATTTACACCAAAAGGAGAACTTAAGACACTGCCAACAGGTTCAACACCTATTGACTTTGCTTATAGCATCCATAGTGGTGTTGGTGATCATATGATTGGGGCCAAAGTAAATGGTAAGATTGTAACCTTTGATTATGTCATTAAAAATGGTGACCGTATTGAGATTTTAACAGCTCAAAATGCCAAAGGACCTAGCCGTGACTGGCTCAATATCGTCAAAAGTACACAAGCACGTACGAAGATTAATCAATGGTTCCGTAAACAATATAAAGATGAAGATATTATTAAAGGTAAAGAATTACTTGAAATTGCTGCAAAGCAAAGAGGGTATAATCTCTCATATTTAACAGATCATGCCGTTGTAGAAACAATTTATCGTAGATATGGTATGAAATCATGGGATGCCATTTGCGCGGCTATTGGTTATGGGAATATGAAAGAACGTCAAGTCATTCAAAAACTCATTGATGAAACATTAAAAGTGAAAAAAGAGTTACCAGCACCACAGCCAGTTGTTTCAGCCCATACAACTGAGGGAGAGGCAGTGCCACGTAACAAACGTCATTCAAGTGGTATTATTGTGAAAGGTGTAGGAGACATTGCAGTTAGATTTTCGAAATGCTGTGGGCCACTTCCTGGAGATGAAATCATTGGTTATATCACAAGAGGACGTGGTGTATCCATTCACCGTAAAGACTGTGTGAACATTGTCAATATGCCACAAGATGAAAAAGAACGCCTTATTGAGGCAAGTTGGCTGGATGAAAAACAAACAGCAGAAACTAAACGTACTTATGTGACAGAGATTCAAATTACTTGTCTTGATCGCATGGGTATTATTGTAGATGTATCTAAGATACTTACAGATATGAAATTACCAGTTAAATCATTTAATGCAAAAACAACTAAGAGTAATGCAGTATTTAATGTAAAAATAGAGATTTCAGATA